>JASBSE010000050.1 GCA_030149115.1 Winogradskyella sp.
GTTGTAGCCAATTAAAACCAAGAATATGGGATTAGATATGAGACCTTTAGGAAAACCAAAAAAAGGATTTGAAAAAAGGTACGCAGAAATTTTTAAAATGGTGGAATCAGACAATATTCCGAAACCCAGTTTTTTAGATAAATTAAGGGGTAAAAAGTTTCCAACCAAAGACCAATTGATTCAGGAGTGGTTTGAAAATCAAATTCCTACTTATGAGACAATTAAAGCCCCAATGGTAGGAAGAGACCAAGAGGCTGAAAAGTGGCTAAAGCAAAAATATGATGAATTAGAAAAAAAACCTTCTTGGGAAGAATTCTTGAAAGAGCACCAAGGTTTTTATGTTATACCTCTTGCTAAAGAACAAGATGGAGTTCCGTGCTATATAGCTTTGGGACAGGATGAAAATGTTTTCAGAGGACAATTTCTTGTTGATTGTGTTGATTTAATTGGAGAAGACCTTGCCAATGAAGCTTGGGAAACTAAATTAGCCGAAGATACACTGGACTACGGAAATAGATTAATGGAAGTAGCTGAAAAAATTGCTAAAGAAAATAATTTAGAGTATTTGAAAGACCAAAAAATTCCACCAGATGCTGACGAGGAAACTTTGGAAAGTAAATTACATATCGTTTATTCTTTAGCAAAATGGTTGACTTTTTACGGAAAGAATGGACACGGATATGAAGCTGATTTTTAAAAATAACTGGCTACAACAATGGCTATAAGTAATTGCTTTTTCTCGCCTACTTCTGAAAATCCTCGCGGATTTTCAGTTTGGTGTGTACTTGCAAAGTTAAGTGCTAACCCACGCAACTACTCATAGCCGAGACCGTTGTGCGTAATATACCAGCATAGTGCTAAATTAAAGTATAGTATCTTTTAATAAATTTAACTAAAATAAATTATGATAAAAATCGGACAAGGAGGAGCTGGAAAAGTTTTTAGGGTAAGCGAAACAACCGCAGAAAAAATTGTACAATTAACTAAAACACCCACTTTTGAAACTAAAGAATTTATAAAGAATAATCTCATTAATATTTTCAATAACTCAATATATAATGTGCAATCTATTCAGTTTTTTGAAAAGAACGCAGTCATTAGATGGGATTATATTTCAGGTATAACTCTTGAAAATTACCTCAATCAAGGATTTAAATTAAATACTCACCAGATAGATTCAATATACAAAGCAATTGAAGATTTAACTGCAATAAACATAAATCACGGAGATATTTCAGGTTCAAACATTTTGATTACAGATAAAAAAGAGATTAAACTAATTGATTTCAGATTGTTAGACTCTAACAACGAAGACATAACATTATATGCAAATGTTGATGTTAATTCAATCATGAGAGCTAATATTACTCGTAGAAATATTACGCGAGGTGTAAATGCAGAAAGTATGATTACAAGAAGAAACATAACTCGTGGACAAGTTACTAGAGCCAATTATAGTTTCGACAATGATAACGACTTAAATTCTTTTGAGAATTTAAAAATTAAACTTGCTATTTAACGATATGAGCAATTCTAATGAAGAAAGCATCCATATTTCTAAGGATGGAGTAAAACTTTCTTATTACAGATATGTGTCTGAAAGCACACCAGGTTTTCTCTTTGTATTAATCTCAATTGTTTATTTGAAATTAGCTCAATTTGGAATAGTGTCCTCAGAATTAACAAACATCCTTCTAAAAATAAAATTAAGTGATGATTTTAAAATCGTATTAATCATAATTTTATTCATAGTCGCTATGCCAATTGGTGGGCTTATATCTGCGATTAGTTATTACTTTTTCGGCTGGATTGAAGTTCTACTTCTTAAAATTATCGTTAGGTTTAATTTGTTTTTAACAATATTGCCTAAACGTGCATATGATTTTAATAAAATAAAAACTAAATATGATTTAAACTCAAGTAATTTTTTAGTCAAAGGCTACAAAATTCAAAGAAAAAATGAAGTTCTAGTGAATAAAATAAGTAAAATTGGAATAAAAGCGAATAGGACTTTCGCTAGGAATTTGATTTTTGTTTTTGTATACTTTTTTCTTTTACTTTCATTTAATCTTTCAGGGCTTAATTTGCTACTTTCGAGCATCTCAATGTTAATTATAGTAGTTTTCTTAGGTCTTATATGTGCGTTAGAATTATTTGTAAGCCATCTGAATCTTTTTTTATCTGATTATAACGCAAATAAATAATACTACGCACAACAATGGCTATAAGTAATTGCTTCTACTCGCCTACTTCTGAAAATCCTTGCGGATTTTCAGTTTGGTGTGTACTTGCAAAGTTAACCGCTAAACCACGCAACTACTCATACACGAGACCGTTGTCACCAATTAACCAATGGAAGATTTTAAAACTTATAATGAACTTAAAAGGTTAAGTTCTGTTTTGTATTCAGACTCAGATGACCTTCAGGTAAACTACCAAATTTGTTGGAGTAATTCTATTAATTTAATAGAGGCTCTTACGGATGACCTCAAAAAGATTTTAAATGAAGCTTGCTATGTCACAAGCTTGAAATTCATACTTCAGGATGATACTTATAGACAAGGAGCAAGCGGATGCTTTTGTGAAATAAAATTCGACCAATCAGATGAATTTACATTACTGGTTGAGTGTCTAATCGATTTTGATAAAATACAACTAAGAGTTAAGCAAAGACCTTTAAATCCAAAATTTGACCAAGTATCACAACAAATTGAATTAAACTATAATTCAGAATTTTGGTGTGAAATGAATCATTTAAAAAATTAAAAAACTGGCTACAATACAGTGTATAATTCATTGCTTCTGATTTTCCGAAACTAGCCATACACAAAACCGCTACCTACCATTTGGAGCAACTTAACTAAATGAAAAACACCATTCACTAATTCAAGCTTGAAAAAGCAACTACAACAACCTAATTTTATACTTCTTAATCGAAGTCATTTATGAAAAACATCCTGATAATAATTATAATTTCTTTTTTTGCGACAGAAGTAAGTGCACAAAATCTGCTTGAGATTGCATTAGAAGAAAAATCCTTGATTGTCTATGCAAAGCCAGCTAAACCAAAACTTTCACACTTTGCTCTTTATGAAAAAGAATTTTTCATCGGGAAAAATAAATCGGACTCTTTAAATGTAAGAGAATTAATTTCAAAAATTGATAGTCTTGAAATTGATTATTCTCACTGGACAAAAGATGAACTAAAAACTAAAATAATTGTTTCTAAAGGCAAAAAAATAAACTTGAAAAGTGAGATGTTAAGAGTCTCAGAAAAATCAAAAATTGAGCAAAAGAAACTCAAAAAAGAAATAAAAGGTTATAACAACAATAAAACTGGATGGAGAAGCTATCCGCTTTCGGTTTCAAGACCACTAATTTCAAATGACGGAAAAATGGTTTTGATAACAATTATAAGAGGAAATTCTGGAGGAAGTACAGAATTATACAAAATGGAAAGTGGAAAGTGGAAACACTTTGAAAGTTTGCAAAGATGGGCTTATTAAAACAAGTAACTTTATACAACAATGTATAGCTCATTGCTAGTATTTGCCTACCTACAAAAATCCTTGCGGATTTTCTATACGGTTTGTATTTGTTAAATTAGTAGCTGAGTCACGCAACTAAATAAGACACACATACGCTATATTTAATTTAATAAAACGAACTCTGAATTGAAAAAACTACTTATAATAACACTCTTTACATCCATAGTAGCTTGCGGAGTAAATAAAAATAAATCGGAATTTGACAAAATAACTTTTGACAAAGAATTGAATAGTAATTTGTTCAACTCAACTGAATTTATGCTCAATCCTTTGACTTTGAAAACGGAATATGGATATGACAATGTTCCTGACTCAACTCAGTATATTATAAAATCTAATGCTATTGTAAATAGCGATAGTTTAAGATTAATGAGGTTTACCGAATTAAAGCGCGTTGACTCTGATACTCTTGAATTAAAAATATTTGAAACCAATCCAGCATATAGTCAAAATTTGACGATAACAATAGTTAACAATCAATTCAAATCCGATTTTAAATATTCTATGTCAGGACCACCAATCGACCCAAAAATAAAAACGATTGAACAAAAATTGAGTGTAAAATCAATTCCAAAACAAAAAGGAGAAATGATTTTTGGAACATTTTATTTTAAAGGGCTTTGCAAATCGGATTGTAATGAAGAATTTGAAATTAAAGGCGATTTTAAAGCCAAATTAGAATAAAAAGCAAACACACAACAATAGCTATAAATAATTACTTATTGTCACCAATAAAAATTCAATTATGAAAATCACTAAAATTTTAGTTCTCGTTTCAATTCTACTTCTAGGTTGTTCAGATGACAAGAAAAAAGAATCAGACATTGATAACTTAAATGAAACACCTGAAGTTCTTAACGACACCAAAAGCGAAGTCTCTTTTTCAAGAAGCAAACGATATAATCAAAACATCATTGAAGAGCTTTATGAAGAAGCCTTAACTAAAAAGGAAAAATTAGAGACATTAAACAACCTTATTGAAGAAATAACATCAGACAGTCTCAGTGACAAAACCAGTAATTATTTAAATTACATTAACATTAATAATCGTTATTGGAATACAGCAAAATCGTATGCAAATAAATTAAATGACAGTATTAAAAAAATAGAAATTCTTGCTGTCATTGATAAACTTGAAAAAAGCTATCATGAAAGAATAGCTAACCATGAGATAAAAATGGATTCTATAGCTGATCTAAAAACCAATTTAAGTGACCAACTTATTCTAATGAAACTATTTGTTACTGAACCCATGATCTACAATTATCAGTCTAATGAATTACCAGATATAGATGAGTTAAAATCGATTATAAAAGATTACCAAAAAGCTATAGAGAACTCTAAAGAATATTCAAAAATCAGAAAATAATAACTTCTATTTCAGAGCTTAACTAAACTCTAATTACAAACCATGCAAGACTACAAAATCCCAAGCCAAACCAGAATCGGTCATGTACACTTAAAGGTTTCTAATCTTCAACGCTCTTTAGACTTTTATTGTAACCTTTTGGGCTTTGAACTTACTATGAAATATGGTGAGGACGCTGCTTTTATTTCGGCTGGTGGTTACCATCATCATATTGGTCTTAATACATGGTATTCTAAAAATGCACCCAAAGCAGCAACAAAAAGTGTTGGTTTGTTTCATACAGCAATAGTGTATCCTACCAGAAAGGATTTAGCACGTATTGTACATAGATTAAGACAAAAAAACTACCACTTAACAGGTAGTGCAGATCATGGTGTATCTGAAGCTATTTATTTAGATGATCCTGATGGAAATGGTGTAGAACTCTATTGGGATAAACCTAAAGAGCTTTGGCCTCAAAAAGGAGATGGTGGATTAGATATGTACACAAAACCGCTAAATACTAAAGACCTGCTCTCTGAACTTGACAATTAACGGTTAAAAACCAATAAAACCTTCATATGAAACTAGTAACACGCTGTAAATCTTGCAATAAAGACATAATAATAAAATCTAATGCTGCAACGCGACCAGATTTGCAAATGCAAAAAGGCGACGAGTTTAAAGTAAATTGTTTTAACTGCGGTAAAATAGATAAAAAGCACGTTAATGATATTAAGGCAGAAGCTAACAACATGATTATTCTTATTGGTGTAGCCATTGGAGTAATCGCTTCTATTACGCTTTGGGTATTATTTGGCACCATAGGAACTATAGGCTTGGCTATTCCTATTTTATTTTGGTATCAGCAAATGGATGCTACAAAGGGATTTAATTCTTATATGATAAAACGTAAGTAGGTTGCTATTCTTTCGTATCATCTGTCTTATACAAACTTGGTAAACTCACCTTGTAGCGGACCGCAATTAATCTAATGACTATAACAACTAAACCTGCTATAATAAAAAGATAGTTTTCATCTTTTAAGAAAACACGCATTAAAAAATAACTAAGTCCACCCACAATACATGCGGTTGCATAGATCTCTTTTCTAAAAATTACTGGTATTTCGTTACACAAAATATCTCTTGTTACGCCTCCAAAGCACGCTGTCATAGTACCGAGTGCTATACAAATTATTGGATGCAAGCCTGCTACCAAGCCTGTTTCTATACCTACAACAGTATAAAGTCCAATACCAATAGTATCGAACAAAAACAGCGAACGTCTTAAATGCTTAAGATAATTTCTGAAAATTACAGCAAATATGGCCGAACCTATTATCACATAAACAAAAGTCATGTTTCGCATCCAGGATACTGGCTCTATCCCAATCATTATGTCGCGCAATGTTCCACCACCAACTGAGGTAACAAAGGCAATTATCAACACTCCAAACGGATCCATGCGTTTACTCATAGCAACCAGTACGCCAGAAATAGCAAAAGCTATAGTTCCTAATATGTCTAGAGTTTGGAAAAACATTTAATTTTAGTTGGGTTTTCTTTAATCTATGCGAAATTAAATTTAATTCTAAATATCTAAAAACCTACCGTTCAAAATTATTGAAAGAGATGAAAAACTCTACAAATAAACAATTCATCTTCATAAAATTACAGTTCGGTAATTACAATTATACTATCTTTAAGTAATGTTAGATATTTGAATCATCAAAAAACGAACAAATAACCATTAATCAAATACAACATGAAGAATTTAGTTTTAACCTTAGCATTAGCCTTCACAACATTATTCAGTTTTGCTCAAGATGAAGGTATCACAATCACTGTAACAGTAGATAATGTAACTAGTGATAATGGAAAAGTATTAATGTCGTTGCACACTTCTGAAACTTTTATGAAAGGTAAAGGCATTAAAAATGCGGAAACCACTATTGAAGATGGTAAAGTTACCGTTACATTTGAAAATGTATTACCTGGAGAGTACGCTATTTTAGCACTACACGACGAAAACGACAACAAACGTATGGACTTTGAAGACAATGGTATGCCAAAAGAATCTTTTGGAATGTCTAACAATGTTATTGCAATGGGACCACCTCAATATGAAGACGCAAAATTTAAAGTTACTAGCGAAGACTTAGACCTTAATATTAGATTTTAAGTAATCGAATATCATCAATCAATCAATCAATCAATAATCTAAAAAGGCAGCTTATAACAGTTGCCTTTTTATTTACCAATACAATCTAAACATAACGTTAGGCGTAATACCTATTGAATAACGCTCTATAAGTTCTACTGAATCACTTAAGCTATTGTTGCCTCTGTATTCTTTTGTAATTAGATTATGTTTATTGTAAATATTGCGAAGCGAAACACCTACTTTCCCTTTTAAATTACTCTTTTTCGAAAAATTAAAACTATATGTAGATGATAAGTCTAACCTATGATATACAGGAAGTTTACCTGTATTAATTCCGTTATTAAAATCTAAACCATCATCGCTTTCTTCTGCAATAGTATAAGGTCTTCCTGTTTGCCATTTCCAACCTAGTGATACCTGAAATCCGTCTTTCTTATAACTAACAGCTGTTGATACAGCATGTGTAACATTAGATTTTGAATTGAAGGATTTATTTTCATTCAAATTTTTAAACTTACTTCTTGCTCTGTTAAAAGAGTAGCTCACCCAAGTATTAAAGCCATTAAATCGCTTTTTTAGGAATACATCTAAACCTAATACATTCTGATTTCCAACATTAAACTCACTGTTTTCAGGATTCAAAAACCCTAGTGATAATGCAGAAATATTTTTTAATTTTTTGTAATAAACATCTGTATCTACACTAAAACTTCCTTTTGTATAACTAAAACCTAAGGATGTATGGTGGCTATTTAATATTGGAAAATCATTCCCGTCAATTAATCTCCAGACTTTATTTTCTAATGATAAGTCACTAAAAACGGTTTCATCAACTTCATTTATAATCTGATTTTTAATTTCTGTAGTGGCTTGAAGCTTTAAATAATCACTTAAATCTTTATGAACTATCAATCGAGGTTCTAATCTTACAGCATCAATTTCTTTATAATACGAACCTCTTAATCCAAGTGAAAAATTGAAGCTGTTTTTATTTTTATAATCTACATTTCCATAAAGACTATGCGTTTGTATGATGCGTTCTTCTGTATCTAAGACAAAACTTAAATCGGCAGTATTAATAAATGCATAAGCTACATCTTTCAAGTTATATTGGTAACCAAAATTATAGTTTAGCACATCCGATTTTCGATAATTTAGTTCCGTAGAAATACCTGAATCGTAGATTGTATTTCGTTTTTCAAAATCTGAAACCTGTTCATTATTCTCTTTTGTAATGAAATTATAATTAAGACTATAATCCGAAAAAAAAGCTTGATTTTTTTGAGACAATTTATCGTTCCAATTTATATCCCAACCTGCGCTATAGCCTGAATTGGTAATCACCAGATTGTCATTAAACATTCTATTGGAAGTTGTTTCTTCTGAATTGTAATCCAACTGATTATCAATATTTATTAGACTCACATAAAATGAATTAGACCTATTGGGCTTATAGTTTAATCGCAATGTATAATCCATGAAAGAAAAGTCGTTTTCACCATTATCACCCTCACTGATTTTAGTGCTTTCAAATACTTTTTCAGCTAGTTGGTTATACGTTGGAGTTTCAAAAAGTTCCATATAGCTTCTCCTAACTGATGCTTGCAAACTCAACTTATCTTTAAGTATTGGCAATTCTAATAACGCATCTACATTGGTACCGTTTGCTCCTAATTCAACATTAAGAGTATTATCAATTTTTCCGTTTGAAAATATTTCTATGATTGAAGATAAGCGCTCACCATACCGAGAATGCGAACCTTTGTTTATAAAATTGATTTTTGATGCCACATTAGGATTTAACGGTGAAATCATTCCGAATAAATGCCCTTTATGGTAAATATTGATGCCATCCCAAATCAGTCTATTTTGATCTGAAGAACCACCTCTTACAAAAAATCCTGAAGCTGTTTCGTTTGGACTTAAAACACCTGGTAACAATTGAATACTTTCTAGCACATCAGGTTCTGTAAGTCCTGGTAAAATTCCCAACTCTGATGGTACCAATTTAAATGAACCATCTTTATTTTTTTCTATACCACTGGTAAGATAGCTTTTAATAACTACCATATCCAATTCCCTGACCGAAGCCATAATTTCTTCTGAACTTTTTGAAACCACAACATAGCGATTACTCAGCACATTAAAATTTAGATTAGTCTTTTGTTTTATTAGTTCTAAAATCTCTTGTAAGGTTCGCTTTTCTCCAACAATGGATATTTGCTTTTTATCTACGTCAATATCTTTATAAGAAAATAGAACTTCGTATGTATTTTCTATCTCAGAAAAAACCTTGACTAAATTTTCGTCTTTAAATTCAAGATAAAAGGCCTCTTCTTGCGAAAAGGCCAATATAGGTTGTAACATTAAAACAAAGACATAGATTAACCTCATCTTTAATATCTCAGTTTAATGTTACGGTTTTCTTTTTCATCAAATTTTATATCTAGTGGCTCAAAAACTGTTCGCAAAGCCACCTTAAGATCATTGTTTGGAAAACTTCCGGTAAACAAGACAGAATCGTCAATAGACTCAGCGTCAATTTTAATATTATACTGATTTTCTAAGGCTTTGATGACAAATCTTACTGGTAAACTTTTATAAGTGCTTTCACCAGAAATCCATGTTGGTGATGACAATTGTGTAAACAACGTTTGCGTAGGCTTTGTGTCTATTTTTCTAATACTATGAGAAGGCATTAAAACATGTTGAGAGTCTAATGTTTTTACTCCGACTTTACCCTCATAACAAACAACATCAAAAAGATTATTCATAGAAATAACGTTGAATTGTGTTCCTAACACAGTAACAAATCCGTTATCTGTTTCAACTGTAAAAGTTTTTCCTTTTGCAACTTTAAAATATGCTTCCCCTTCTAGGTTTATGAGTCTTTCTTCATCCCAAGAATCTTCATCATAGGTGAGTTTTGACTTTGAGTTAAGCACAACTTCAGAACCATCTATTAGAGTCACTGTTTTTGTTTCACCAAAACCAGTTTCTACGATGGTCTGACTATCCTTAAGTATGGTGAACAATCCAAAACATATTAAGATAGTAGCTGCCACACCAATAAAACTCATCTTGGTTTTTAGCTTACGAACTTTAGCTGTTTTTTTATGTTCTATTCTCGATTGTATGTTTCTAAATGTTGCGTCTGTTGAAGCATTTAATTTTTCTGATACTTCTATACCTTTTCGGAGCTTTAAATAAGACAAATATGCTTCTTCTCCAACCCTTTGTTTTAACTCAGAATCGGACAATTTCCCTTCTAGCCATTTGGCTAAAAATGTATCTTCAATGCTATTTATATCTTTATTTTCCATTAGCTTCTATCTTTAATACAATCTACTGAATAAAAACCCTACTCCATTTTTAAATATTTCCTATTTTGCTTCTCATAGTCAATAAAGCTTGATGCATGCGTTTTTCAACAGCTTTAACGGAAATACCTAACTCTTCGGCTATTTCTTTATACTTCTTCTTCTCTATCCTACTCATTATAAACACCTCTCTTTGCCTATCTGGTAATGACGCAATAGTTGCTTCTAGTTTTTCTAAAAACTCCTTTTCCAACATTATAAATTCTGGTGACTCATTGGAATTTGCTGACTTATGCTCTTTTTGATATTTCGCTACTACCTTTTCATGCTTTTTAAGATTCAGAAAAGAATTATTGGCTATCGTATAAATGTAACTTTTTACTTTATCGTAGTTTACTCTACTACAGTTATCCCAAAGTTTTACAAAGGTGTCTTGCAAAAGATCCTCAGCTAAATCAACATCTTGAGTTTTAAAAAACAAGAAACGTCTAATGTCTTTGACATATGTATTGTATATATGTTCAAAGGTTTTTGGCTTACAAACGTTACGATTATCTTTAGGCATAGAGTTTTTATTCGTGGGCTAAAACTATAAAAAAAATAATTTGATAAAAAAGTAGGGTATTAAGTTATGTAGTTGTATTACTATTGATTAACCTCAAAAAAAATTGTACAACACAAAAAAAACAAACACAAATGAAAAATTTAAAACTTACAATTTTTAGTATGGTTACAGCTTTTATTATGGTTACGTCCTGTACTAATAATGAATCTGTTATTGAAGATCCGCAAAACACAGAAGAAAGTGCATCTCTTACAACTGCCTTAGACGTTTTACAGCAACGTTTTGACGCAAATGGTAATTTTAATGGAGAAAGTAATCCTGCAGGTAATATTGTTTTCGACTTTGGATTCGATTTCGTATATCCACTAACACTTTCTTATAACAATGATGCGACAGTTGTTGTAGAAAATTTAGGCGACTTAGTAACTGTTTTACTAAATTCTAGCCAAAACTTATACATAAGTGGTATAGCCTTTCCGTTTAACGTAGAGGTATATAATAGCACTACTAATAGTATTGAGGTTATAACCATTACAAATGAGAGTGATTTTGAAGTTTTAATAGAGAGTATCAACTTTGATGATCCAATTAATTGTGAATGCACAGAAGTTTATGATCCTGTTTGTGTAGAAGTAACAGACCCAGCCGGAAATACATTTACTATCACATACTATAATCCTTGCTATGCTGAGTGTGATGGCTTTACTCAAAATAATTTTGTGGAAACTTGCGAAGACGATTACACGAGTGGAAATGAGTGTTTCTCTATAAATTATCCTATTTCTATCTATGGCGAAAACAATAGCACTATTGTTATAAATTCTGAAGAAGAACTTAACAATGCGACATATGGCATCTACAGCTTTAATTTTGTTTATCCTTTTGACATAACTCTGGAAAACGGAGATGTCTTAACCATAAACTCTAATGAAGACATAGAGGCCGTTTTAGATGATTGTTATACGGTTGAAAATCCAGATGATTGTGAAGAATGTGCCAATGAACCTATTGACCCTGTTTGTGTAGAAATTGAAGACGAAAATGGCGATACTATAACTTATGCATACGATAACGCTTGTTATGCACTTTGCGATGGTTATACAGAAGCAGATTTTGTAGCTTGTAACTCTAGTAATGATCTTTGTTTACCAAGTGCCATTTCTGATGCCTTGGTAAATAATAGTGGTTGGGCTATAAGTGATTACGCTGGTTCTACTGACTATAGTAATCTTGAAATTTCTTTTAATGCAGATGGAAGTCTACAATGGATGGATAGTGGTGCAACTTTTAATGGTAATTGGTCTGCCAGTGAAAATCCTGTTAATGGAAATATGTTGTCTTTAAGCTTTTCTGGTCCAAACTTACAGATAGCAACAGGTAATTGGATGATAGTAGATTGTGATCTACCATGCTCTATTTCATTATTATCTAATGATGGAACCGAAATGACTCTCAGTAGAGATTGTGATTAATTATAAATTAAGTTAGTAATTCAAAAAAACCTTCAGATAAATCTGAAGGTTTTTTTATTAATCTAAAATTGTAGAAAATTTCTATACGGTTTCACCCAACCAAGCTTTCATCATCCAAACAGTTTTTTCCTGTTCTGTAATAAAATCACTCATCATTGAGTTAGTACCTTCATCATTGGCTTCATTAGAAGAATTAAGAATACTTCTTTCAATCTTTAATAATTCTGAAAGTGAATCTACAATCAGTTCAACTGCTTTTTCATCTTTAGAAATATTTTTTCCTACCGGAACCCTTGCCGCTTTTGAATAATCCTCAAAAGTGTGTAATGGTGTTGCACCTAACGTTAAGATACGCTCTGCAATTTCATCCACCTTTAGATTAGCATCTGTGTAAAGTTCTTCAAACTTTTCATGTAAATCAAAGAACATACGCCCTCTAATATTCCAGTGAATACCTCTTAAATTTTGATAATACAATTGAAAATTCGCTAATAGCTGATTTAATTCATCAGCTAAATTCTGAGTTTTTTTGGTGTCTAAACCAATACTATTTAGTGTCATTTTGTTATAATTTTTCGTTATATAAATTTACGATATTTTAACCCCTTATTATTATAGTTTTTATAAATAGTTTGTATAATTTTATAGCCTAATTGAATAATCATGACTATAACTCAACTAAAGTACGCTTTAGCCATTGCGGAACATAAAAACTTCACAAAAGCAGCAGAAAAATGCTTTGTGACACAACCCACATTAAGTACTCAAATTCAGAAACTTGAAGACGAATTGGATATTGTAATTTTCGATAGAGGTAAAAAGCCTATTGAACTTACTGAAGTGGGCAGAAAAATAGTTTTTCAGGCTAGAAATATTGTAAATGAAGCTGATCGTATACAGGATATTGTGGATCAGCAAAAAGGATTTATCGGAGGTGAATTTAGGCTTGGTATTATCCCAACAATAATGCCAACGCTTTTACCAATGTTTTTAAATAATTTTATAAAAAAGTATCCTAAAGTAAAACTTAAAATTGAAGAGCTCACCACAGAGGAAATTATTACCAGAATTAATGACGGTCATATTGATGCTGCTATTGCTGCAACTCCGCTAGAAAGTGATAATATTAAAGAGCGTCCTTTATATTATGAACCTTTTGTAGCTTATGTTCCTACCAACCATAGGCTAAGAGACAAAAAAACGTTAGAAGTTTCGGATCTTGAAATTGAAGATATGCTATTGCTAGAAGACGGTCATTGTTTTAGAGAAGGTGTTCTTAACCTTTGTAAAGCCTTTAAAAATCAGGATGATGAGCACTTTCAGTTAGAAAGTGGGAGTATAGAAACTTTAATTAAGCTATCTAATGAAGGTATGGGAATGACACTTCTGCCATATTTACACACACAAGATATTAGCGATAAGTATAAGAGTCATTTAAAACATTTTATTGAGCCTTCGCCAGCAAGAGAGGTAAGCCTAATTTACCATAAGAGTGAACTAAAAATGCAAATTATTAATGCTATGCACGATTTAATTTCGTCTGTAATTAGAGGTGCCATTGCTTTTAGTAATGTTGAAATCATCAGCCCATTAGCGAAATAAAAAAAGCGACTCGTGAGTCGCTTTTTTTTATGCTTTTAAATAAATTAAACATTGATTTAAATCTGGGTTTTGATTGATTAGGGACTGAATAAATATTCGTAATTCTTCTAATTCGTGAGGCAGTAATCTCTTAACTGCTTTTTCCACTTCCTTACAGAATAATGTCGCATCAAAACTAACCTTTTTAAGTACAGTTTTAGTGTACTCAAACATTGCTCTCGCCATAGGTAATTTTAAGTTTTAGGTTTAACAAAAAAGTATTTTTTTTCTATAGGCTATTGTTTCAATTCATTCCCTAAGATAGAAAAAATTCACATTTACTAAAATGAAACGACAAAAGTTTAACAGCTTATTATGTTAAAAGTTGAAATTACTCGTTGAAGGTTTATATTGTTAAAAGAGATTTCTTACGCCATAAAACATTGACTAACAAGAAACAAGACTATTTCTTTATAAATCTAAGAACCTCTTTTTGTCTGTTTGAATATACTTCTATAAAGTAAACCCCAGATTTTAGGGTTGAGACAGACACTTTGTTTTGAGTATTTGAATAACTCATTGTTTTATAAAGATAAATAAATACTGAATAAAAAATCCGCAAGAGTTTCCCGAAGTATGCGAGAACTAGTAATTTCTTGCCACCATTGCCGTTAGCAATTTTATAAGCAGCAGGTTTCCATTTCAAATATTTCTGTTACTTGTGATTGATTTAGAGAAATATTGAATATAGCTATGTCATCTATTTTACCATCATAAAATTTCCCGATAAATAAATCGCCTATATCTTGATAAGTTGGCATGTTTGGGTTATTAGAAATACCTGTATTAGAATCACGAAGTATTCCATCTCTATAAATTTCAAGTTCATGATTTGCTACTTTAAAAGTAACTATTAAATGATGCCATTCATTGAAATCTATAACAGTATTACCAGGAAAATTATATGCATCCCATACTGACGAACCATGTAAACCAAAAACAGGGAAATCACTATCATACAAACCAAGTGACCATTGTCCAAAAACGTCATAAACTATTAAAGTGCTTTCATCTCTGCTTATTAGCACACTATAGTCATCGTTATCATTATCCATTTTAAACCATAGTGAAATAGAAAATTCCGAAAGGTTATCTAAAAAAGAGGTGTTTGTTGTAGTTAGATATTCATTATTATTAGACTCAAATTTATATGCACAATCAATATTTCCATTTCTGTCCATAGTTGGTGAAGCTGAAGTTAGATTTGTTAAATCATTTGAATTAGATACATCATCAAGACTTCCACCATTAAAGGGATAAAAGGCAATTAAATTTCCTTGTAGTCCAGATGGAATACATTGAGTTAATTGAATGTCCAATTCATCATTATTCGTACTTTCATCATTTGAGCATGAAAAAAGTAGATTGATTAAAATCAATGAAATTAGAGTCTTTTTCATAATTCTTTTTTTAATTGCAATTGACTGCTAGATTTGTGTTTACTACATAGATGAAAAAAACCAAAAAAGGTTGCGTTAAAAACACAACCTTTTGTCAAATTTTCTTACTTATTACAATTTAAAACCGATTATCACCATCTAACAAATCACCCAATCCACCAAGGATACTTCCTTCGCCTCTGCTCTTACCTCCTGCTTTTGGTGCAGAGGCTATAACTCTATCTGCTAATCGGCTAAATGGTAACGATTGTATGTATACTTTTCCTGGCCCTGTTAGTTTGGCAAAGAATAAACCTTCTCCTCCAAAAATAGAATTCTTAATACCACCTACAAACTCAATATCGTAATCTACATCTTGTGTAAAACCAACAATACAGCCTGTATCTACACGTAAAGTTTCACTTGGCTGTAAAGTTTTTTCTGCCATAGTTCCACCAGCATGTACAAATGCCATACCATCACCTTCTAGTTTTTGCATAATGAAACCTTCACCTCCAAATAAACCTCTACCAAGCTTTTTAGAAAACTCAATACCAACACTTACTCCTTTAGCAGCACATAGAAAAGCATCTTTTTGGCAAATGAACTTCCCTCGATATTCTGTTAAGTCTATGGGTATAATTTTTCCTGGATATGGTGATGCAAACGATACATTGCGCTTTCCTGTTAGGTCATTGTAAAAAGCAGTCATAAATAAGCTTTCGCCTGTAAGGATTCGCTTTCCTGCACCTAATATTTTACCTAAAAACCCTTTGTCTTTTTGTGAACCATCACCAAAAATAGTATCCATTTTAATACCATCATCCATCATCATAAAACTCCCTGATTCTGCAATAACAGCTTCTTGAGGATCTAATTCTATTTCTACATAGTGCATTTCTTCTCCATAGATACGGTAATCTATTTCGTGAGCATTTCTGTCTGTAAAATCTGGTAATTTTTCCATATTGTATTTTCGTTTTAAGGTTGATG
>JASBSE010000069.1 GCA_030149115.1 Winogradskyella sp.
GTTGCTGGCCACGAAACCACATCTAATGCTTTAACCTTTACATTTCAATTATTGGCACAACATCCTAAGTGGCAGGATAAAATTGTTGAAGAAATTTCAAGTATCGAAAAAGAAACTAAAGATACCATGGCATTAGTAACATCTGCAAAAGTGTGTCAGCAAGTTATAGAAGAGTCTATGCGATTGTATCCACCAGCGTATTTTATAGACCGTGTTAATATTGAAGAAGACAGTTTTAACGGCATGCATTTTAAAACAGGTTCTAGTTTGTTATTTTCTATTTTCGAAATTCATCGTCATCCAGAATTATGGGAACAGCCAGATGCTTTTATGCCAGAACGTTTTTCTGAAGGAGGAAGACAATATTCGTCTCAATATTTTCCATTCGGAGCAGGACCAAGAAAATGCATTGGTAATAATTTTGCCATGTTTGAAATGATTATTGCCGTAAGTCAATTAGTTTCAAGATATAAAATAATACCAGAATTTGAAACCATAGACATAACTCCACTTATTACCTTAAAACCAAAGAATGCCTACTTAAGATTTGAACCTCGATCTTAATGATAAATAATTCTAAATATACTCAACTCATTAAACACGAGGCTAAGAGACTTGGCTTTCTGTCTTGCGGTATAAGTAAGGCTGGGTTTTTAGAGGAAGAAGCTCCTAGGTTAGAATCTTGGTTAAATAAAAACATGCATGGCGAAATGCGTTATATGGAAAACCATTTCGATAAACGCTTAGACCCAACGCTACTTGTTGAAGGATCAAAAAGTGTGGTGTCTTTATTGTTGAATTATTACCCTTCAGAAGTTCAAACTAATGAGTCTTACAAGCTGTCTAAGTATGCTTATGGTACAGATTATCATTTTGTAATAAAGGATAAACTTAAGTTGTTGCTGGCTTTTATTCAGGAGGAAATAGGTGAAGTTAATGGACGCGCATTTGTGGATTCTGCACCTGTACTAGATAAAGCTTGGGCAGCAAAATCTGGTTTAGGATGGATTGGAAAGCACTCTAATCTACTATCTCAAAAAGTTGGTTCGTTCTACTTTATTGCTGAACTCATAATAGATCTAGAGTTAGATTACGACACACCTGTTACAGATCATTGTGGTACGTGTACGGCTTGTATAGATGCTTGCCCAACGGATGCCATTACAGAACCCTATGTTGTTGACGGAAGTAAGTGTATCTCTTATTTTACGATAGAATTAAAAGACAATTTACCAACTAGCATGAAAGGTAAATTTGACGATTGGATGTTTGGCTGTGATGTATGCCAAGATGTTTGCCCTTGGAATAGGTTCAGTAAATCTCATAATGAGCCGTTATTTAATCCACATCCTGAATTGTTATCAATGACAAAAAAAGATTGGGAAGAAATAACTGAAGACACATTTAAAAAAGTATTTAAAAAGTCAGCCGTAAAACGGACTAAACTGTCAGGATTAAAGCGAAATATTGAATTTTTGAAGGATTAAACTTTATAAAAGCATAGATTTTTTCAGACGATTATGCATTTACGTATCTTTGTGGCTTAATTAAAATTGATTATGAGCAAACAAAGCAAGCGAATTGAAGCCTTGGTATATCACGCCAAGCCAACTCCAGGAAAAATAAAAGTTGTGCCTACCAAAAAATACGCTTCACAACGCGATTTATCCTTAGCATATTCTCCAGGTGTTGCTGAACCTTGCTTAGAAATAGAAAAGGATGTCAATAACGTCTATAAATACACAGCAAAGGGAAATCTTGTAGCTGTAATATCTAACGGAACAGCAGTTTTAGGATTAGGTAATATTGGTCCTGAAGCTTCAAAACCTGTGATGGAAGGAAAAGGTTTGCTGTTTAAAATCTTCGCTGATATAGATGTGTTTGATATTGAAGTTAATACCGAAAATGTTGATGAGTTTATAGAAACGGTAAAAAATATTGCTCCAACTTTTGGTGGTATTAACCTTGAAGATATAAAAGCACCAGAAGCCTTTGAAATTGAGCGTCGATTAAAGGAAGAACTAGACATTCCTGTAATGCACGATGATCAGCATGGTACTGCAATTATTTCTGCAGCGGCATTGTTGAATGCTCTAGAACTTGCCGAAAAAAATATTGAAGATGTAAAGATTGTAGTCAGTGGTGCAGGCGCAGCAGCTGTTTCTTGTACTAGACTCTACAAAGCTTTTGGAGCTAAGAGTGAGAATATTGTAATGCTTGATAGTAAAGGTGTCATAAGAAAAGACAGAGATAACCTTACTGCTCAGAAGGCAGAATTTGCAACAGATAGAAAGATAGATACTTTAGATGAAGCCATGAAAGATGCTGATGTGTTTATCGGTTTATCAATGGCAGATGTTGTATCTCCAGAGATGCTAAAATCTATGTCCGAAAATCCAATTGTGTTTGCAATGGCGAATCCAAATCCCGAAATAAATTACGATTTGGCGATTGCAACAAGGGATGATATTATTATGGCTACTGGACGTAGTGACCATCCTAATCAGGTAAATAATGTACTTGGTTTTCCATTTATTTTTAGAGGAGCTTTAGATGTTAGGGCCACCAAGATTAATGAAGAAATGAAAATGGCAGCCGTTAAGGCACTGTCTACATTAGCAAAAGAACCTGTGCCAGAGCAAGTAAATCTAGCTTATAACGAAACCAGATTAACGTTTGGAAGAGACTATATTATTCCAAAACCTTTCGATCCTCGATTAATTGCAGAAGTACCGCCAGCAGTTGCAAAAGCAGCTATGGAAAGTGGTGTGGCACAAGAACCTATTGAAGATTGGGATCGATATAAAAATGCTTTGTTAGAGCGATTAGGCTCAGACAATAAATTGGTACGTCAGTTATTGGGTAGAGCGCGCACTAATCCTAAGCGTGTTGTCTTTGCTGAGGCAGATCAGTTAGATGTTTTAAAAGCTGCTCAGATTGTGTATGAAGAAGGCGTGGCAGAACCAGTACTTTTAGGGAGAAAAGATGCAATTGTAGGGTTAATGTCTGAAATAGATTTTGATGCTGATATCGAGATTATAGACCCGAAATCTGACGAAGAAACTGAACGTAAAAACCAATATGCAAAAGTCTATTGGGAAAAAAGACATAGACAAGGCGTAACGTTATATTCAGCTCAAAAGAAAATGCGCGAACGTAATTTCTATGCTGCAATGATGGTAAACGTTGGTGATGCAGATGCCCTTGTAACTGGTTATTCTCGTAATTATCCTTCAGTTGTAAAACCAATGTTAGAGTTGATTGGTATGGCAGAAGGTGTTAATAGAATTGCTACAACTAACGTTATGATGACACAACGTGGGCCGATGTTTTTAAGTGATACGGCAATAAATATCGATCCAGATGCTAAATGTTTAGCCAGAGTTGCAAGGATGACATCTAGAGTTGCAAGAATGTTTGGTATAGAGCCCGTAATGGCAATGATTTCCTACTCTAATTTTGGTTCTTCAGAGAACCCAAGAGCGAGAAAAGTACAAGAAGCCGTATCTATTTTACATAAAGCGTATCCAGAAATGGTTGTAGATGGTGAATTGCAAACCGACTTTGCTCTGAATGAAAAAATGCTTCAAGATATTTTTCCGTTTTCTAAATTAGCAGGTCGAAAAGTAAATACGCTTATATTCCCAAATTTAGATGCTGCAAATATTACTTATAAGTTGTTAAAAGAGCTTAATAAGTCAGAGTCAATAGGGCCAATTATGATGGGTATGGCTAAACCAGTTCATATACTTCAATTAGGGGCTAGTGTAGACGAAATCGTTAATATGGCAGCTATAGCTGTTATAGATGCACAAGAACGCGAAAAACGACAACAAAAGACTAAGTAGTCTTACATAGGTTTCAACCCTAATATTGTAAATAATTTTATTACATTTGGGACTTTAACCTTAAGTAATAAATGATTACACACTTAGAGGGAAAACTAGTAGAAAAAAATCCTACAGACGTTGTAATAGATTG
>JASBSE010000079.1 GCA_030149115.1 Winogradskyella sp.
AACACTAACGAGTGGACACAATTTGATACAGAATGGAAGCCATTAAAGCAATTGAATTCTAATACTTATGAGACTTTGACATACACTGAAAAGGATTGGATTACTTTTATTGAAACAGCAACAAAAGATTTAAAAGATGATGTAGTAGACAAGTGTGGCGAAGATTGGTTGAATTATGTAAAAACCATTGATAACGTTAAAGACTTTCCTGTGAGTGTATCGACAAATCGTGTATTTATCAAAATGATTTTAACCGATTTTGAAGATAATGTAACAGAAAAAATCATTGAGTTTGAAATGCCAAAAAGCTCTTGAAATATAAATTTGTCAATTTGAGTGTAGTCGAATAATTCCAAAATTTTATGAAGTTTCGACTGCGCTCAACCTGACAAAAATTAAATACAGATGAAGAACAAAATTCCCTACTACGCAGTCATATTCACATCAACCCAAACCGATGACACTGAAGGTTATTCAGAAATGGCTGAGAAAATGGAAACTTTAGCTATACAACAAGAAGGTTTTATTGGAATTGAAAGTGCTCGTAACAGGGTTGGCATAACTATCAGTTATTGGAAAAGTTTTGAAGCCATAAAAAACTGGAAAGCCAACACTGAACATTTACTCGCACAACAAAAAGGTCGCGAGCAATGGTATAATTGGTACAATGTAAAAATTTGTAAAGTAGAACGTGAGTACGAATTTGAAAAGTAATGTCATTACGAGGAATGAGGCAAAATAAATGTGGTAATCTCACATAAGGAACAGATAGCTTCTCTTCGCTTGCAATGACAAATTATTAAAATAAGTTGAAACTAATAAACTACATAAAGCGCCACAAAATAAAGTCAGCAATACTAGCTGTACTTCTTGTAGTTTATTATTTCTCTTTACCAAAAGACCTCTTTAAAGATCCAACAGCTACCGTAATTACAAGTAACAACAATGAATTGTTAGGTGCTATAATTGCAGACGATGGTCAATGGCGATTTCCTGAAACCGATAGTGTACCTGAGAAATTTAAAACTTGTCTTTTACTTTTTGAGGATGAATATTTCTATAAGCATCCTGGTTTCAATCCAATTTCAATTTTTAAAGCTTTACAGGAAAATATAAGCTCTGGTTCCGTAAAACGTGGCGGAAGTACACTCACGCAGCAAGTGATTCGCTTATCTCGAAAAGGACAGAGTAGAACCTATCTCGAAAAACTGAAAGAAATAATCTTAGCGACACGATTAGAATTCAGATATTCTAAAGATGACATTTTAAAACTCTATGCGAGTCACGCACCATTTGGTGGCAACGTGGTTGGTATCGATGCAGCAGCTTGGCGCTACTTTAATAGAGAAGCTTCTAATTTATCCTGGGCAGAAAGCGCAACCCTTGCGGTTTTACCCAATGCACCAAGTCTTATTTATCCAGGAAAAAACCAACAACGATTACTTGACAAACGCAATCGCTTATTAAAAAAGTTGTTAGACAATGGCACTATAGATGAGCTCACTTACGAACTTTCCATCGCTGAAACTTTACCACAAAAACCGTATCCTTTGCCTCAAATTGCTCCGCATTTGTTGCAAAAAGTTGCCAAACATAATAAAGGTAAGCGACTAAAAACGACAGTTGATATTGCTTTGCAAACCCGAGCCAACCATATTGTAAAGCAACATTACAATAGCTTAAAACAAAATGAGATTTATAACATTTCGGTATTGGTTTTAGACGTTAAAACCAGAAACGTCTTGACTTATATTGGTAATTCGCCAACAGATAATGCACATCAAAAAAGTGTAGATATTATTGACAAACCTAGAAGCACAGGCAGTATTTTAAAACCGTTTTTGTATACTGCTATGCTCGATGCTGGCGATTTGTTACCTCATACTTTGGTCGCTGATGTACCAACACAATTTGGCAGTTACCAACCTGAAAATTATGACAAGTCTTATGATGGTGCAGTACACGCCAACGAAGCCTTATCACGCTCATTGAATGTACCTGCCGTAAGAATGCTTCAAGATTTTGGGTTAGACCGTTTTTATCATTATTTGAAGCAATTAAAGTTGAAAGATTTAAGATACAATGCCAATCATTACGGTTTGTCTTTAGCGCTTGGTGGTGCCGAAAGTAACCTTTGGGATTTGTGCAAAAGTTATGCTGCAATGGCTTCGACCTTAAATCATTTTAATGATAATTCCAGCGAATATTTTACCAACGAATTTGTAGAACCTATTTACAATTTTAAATCTAAAATCGACTTCGGAAATCTGGTTTCTGAAAAGTCGGTTTTTGATGCTGCATCCATCTATCTCACATTTGAAAGTATGAAACAAGTTAACAGACCTGAAAGTGATGAAAGCTGGGAATTTTACGATTCGTCTCAAGACATTGCCTGGAAAACTGGCACCAGTTTTGGTTTTAGAGATGCTTGGGCCATTGGCACCACTAAAGATTATGTAGTTGGTGTTTGGGTTGGTAATGCCGATGGAGAAGGACGACCTGGTTTGGTTGGTGTACAAACTGCTGCACCAATTTTGTTTGATGTTTTTGATATTCTACCAAAAAGCGACTGGTTTGCTAAACCTTATGACGAAATGATTGAAGTAAGCATTTGCAAGAAAAGTGGTTATCGCGCTTCAACTGTTTGTGATGATGTTGAGTCTAGATTTATTCAAAATGCTGGACAAAAAACAGCTCCTTGTCCGTTTCATAAATTGGTACATTTGAATGCTTCTGAGCGGTTTCAAGTGAATTCTTCTTGTGAAAACGTTTCAAACTTAAAAACAACATCTTGGTTTGTTTTGCCACCACTTCAGGAATATTATTTCAAAACTAAAAACCCCCTTTACAAACCCTTACCACCTTTTAGAAATGATTGTGTAGAAACTTCAGCAGTACGCATGGAGTTTATTTATCCTAATCAGCAAAACACCATTTTCTTACCAAAAGATTTTGATGGCAATACCAACGAGTTAATCCTAAAAGTGGCACATTCTAAATCCGAACTTAAACTATTCTGGTACATAGATGATGTTTATGTTGGCCAAACCAAAGACATTCACGATATGGCCATTTTACCTCAACAAGGTGAACATACCATAACTGTGGTGGATGAATTGGGCAACGAAATAAAACATAAAATAACTGTGGCTAATTAAAATGTATTCTTAATAGTCAAATCCTTATTTTTGTAATCTAAAATTCTTAAGATGGAAACTATTCAATTTATACATTCGGGTTGGGCATATATTGTTTTATTGGTATTTGTTATTGCTACTTTTAATGCGTTAATAAAGTTTTTTGGCAATAAAGAATATGGAGCCATAGATTTTAGATTGGGGTTGTTTACCTTAATTACAATGCATATTCAATTAATACTCGGTATTATTTTATGGTTTACCAAAGGCTATTTTGATGAAATGTCTGTTGGAGAGGTAATGAAAAGTGATGCTGTTAGAAAACTAGCTGTAGAACATCCTACTTTAATGATTATCGCTGTTGCCTTGGTTACTATAGGTTATTCAAAGCACAAAAAGAAATTGGTTTCTAAACCTAAATTCAAATTACTTGCCATTTTTTATAGTATAGCCTTAGCTGCTGTACTTTATATGATTCCATGGAATCAGTGGTTTAATTAATAAAAAAAGGCGCAAATTAAAATTTGCGCCTTTTTTTTGTTTTTGTTGAGAAATTAATCTTTGTTAGCTTCTTCTGTTTCATCCTTTACTTCTTTTACTAAGTAAACATAAACTGGAAAGTGGTCGCTAAAACCATCTGTAAAACTTCCATCTGCAAAACTTCTGAAAGGATACCCTTTATAGCGTCCATGTTTATTAGTTAAGTAATTCTTGTTAAATATTCCTGACTTGTAATATCTGAAGGACTCATAGTCTTTTTCTAAAAATGGTTGTGTCAATAATATCTGATCGAACAAACTCCAGGCATCTCTATAGCCTGTTGTACCTAACCCTTGCTTTTTAAATTGATCTTCAAAAGGATTATAAATTCCTTTAAAGCCTACTTTTTTCTTCTTAGACTCTGCTTTTAATGCTTCTTTTAAACTTGCATTATTTGGATTATCATTTAAGTCACCCATTGTAATAATCTTTGCATAGGGATCAATGGACTGAAGAGAATCAATTATACGTTTATTCAAATTTGCAGCAGCTACACGTTTTGGTCTACTTCTAGCTTCTCCACCTCTTCTCGATGGCCAGTGATTAACTATAATATGAATTAACTCACCATCCAATTTTCCGCTAACCAACAATTGGTCTCTTGTATAAACACGCTCTCTTGTATCGTCATCATAAATTTTTAATTCAAAACTACTTGAATCAATAGGCGTAAAAAGTGATTTTTGGTATAAAAGGGCTACATCAATTCCTCTGGCGTCAGGCGAATCGTAATGTACAATTCCGTAATCCTTATCTAAGAGTTGAGGATCATTTACCAAGTCTACAAGAACTTGTCTGTTTTCAATTTCCGAAACTCCAATAATAGCAGGAGTGTTGTTTGTATCTTCTTTGCCTATGTCTGCAACGACTTTCGCCATATTTTTAACCTTCTCTATATAGACTTCGGCTCTATTAGCTTCATGCATCTCCATAATAGGACTAGCCTCATCATATTTTAGAGGATCATTAATAGTATCAAATAAGTTTTCTAGGTTGTAAAATGCTACTGTATGAATTTTATATTTCTTCTTCTCTTGCGCATTCACATTGACATATACTAATGTTAATAAAAATAAAATACTGAGTTTTAATGTTTTCATTTAATGTATGTTATGTTATCATTAATTACTTTGCAAATCTTGGGCCAAAAGTATATATTTATTATAAAAGATGTACATTTGCACG
>JASBSE010000080.1 GCA_030149115.1 Winogradskyella sp.
GATGTTTATATAGAGGAAGCTTTAAATGTTTTACACGATTTAAAAATGACCTATGCTATAAAAAATAAAGTAGCTGAGGTAAAGAATTAAAATATTGATGGGAAACCAAAGCAATTCTCTCACAAGATTAGCGCTTCAAAAGTTTAAAAAGAACTTTTGGGGCGTTTTCAGTTTAGGGATAATTATTTGCATAGGACTTGTTTCGGTTTTTGCATATGTATTTGCTCCAGATGCTTCTAAGAATGCTAACCAAATGCATTTATCCATTCATTCAAAACCACCTGGATTTGAAGTGCAGATACTTACGCTTCCATCAAGTATTAAATCCGAACAAGGTTTTTTGTCTAAACTGTTCTTTGGTTCTGATAACACAGATACTGAAATTCCTATACAGTCTTATGTTGTAAAAGATGATGTGTTGACTTACATTGAATATGCTTCAGATGGACTTCAAGGCTTAGAGAAGCAAATAGATTTAGATCGCTTCCCTAATTCCAACTACAAATCTTTTATAGAAAATCGAAGTTTTATTTTTGGTACAGATAAATATGGAAGAGATTATTTAAGCCGTATTTTAATTGGGTCTCGTATTTCATTTTTTATTGGTTTTATTGCGGTCTTTATTTCTTTGTTAGTTGGTCTTCTAATGGGGAGTTTGGCAGGATATTATGGTGGTAGGGTAGATGCTGTGATTATGTGGATTATCAATGTAACATGGTCTATACCAACACTACTATTGGTTATAGCAATTACCTTGGCATTAGGAAAGGGCTTTTGGCAAGTGTTTATTGCTGTTGGTTTAACAATGTGGGTTGAGGTGGCAAGAGTTGTAAGAGGACAAATTATAAGCGCTAAAGAGATGCAATATGTAACTGCTGTGAGAGCTTTAGGATATACAGATTACAGGATTATAACGAAGCATATTTTGCCTAATATATTTGGACCCTTAATAGTAATTTCTGCAGCAAATTTTGCTGCGGCAATACTTATTGAAAGTGGACTGAGTTTTTTGGGAATTGGTGCACAACCACCAATGGCCAGTTGGGGAGCTATGATAAAAGACCACTATAATTATATTATTCTTGGTAAACCCTATCTAGCATTAATACCAGGAATTTGTATTATGCTTTTGGTGATGGCATTTATGTTGGTTGGTAATGCTCTAAGAGATGCTTTAGACGTAAAAGCTTAATGCTTACTGGTTTTTTAAAGCTTCAATTTCTTCGTTGGTAGCATCAATAAATCCCAAAACATCATCCTGACCTATCTTTTTTGAAGATGATGTAATAAAATAAGGTGGTAACTCTTCCCAGGTTTTTAAAAGTTCTTTGCAATAATCTTCGACATGATTATCTATCGCACTAGGTTTAAGCTTATCGGCTTTGGTGAAAATAATTCCGAACGGAATACCATTTTCGCCCAAATATTGCATAAACTCTAAATCTATAGTTTGAGGTTTGTGTCTAATATCAACCAAAACAAAAGCAGAAACCAATTGTTGTCTTTGCTCAAAATAATTGGTGATAAATTTCTGAAACTTCTTTTTTGAAGTTTTTGAAACTCTGGCATAACCATAGCCAGGTAAGTCCACTAAATACCAATTGTCATTAATAATAAAATGATTAATAAGCTGTGTTTTTCCTGGTCGTCCCGACGTTTTTGCTAAGCTCTTTCTGTCAGTAAGCATATTGATTAAAGATGACTTGCCAACATTACTTCTTCCTATAAATGCATATTCAGGAATACGATTCTTAGGGCATTTTGCCACATCAGAATTGCTCATTACAAATTCAGCTGATTTTATCTTCATGATAATTTCTGTAAGAGTAGAAATCTTCTAATTAATAAACAATAGTGTTTTATAGACCTCT
>JASBSE010000082.1 GCA_030149115.1 Winogradskyella sp.
TACTCAAATAAGTGATAAAAACCACTCTTTTTGTTTTGGATTGGGTAAGCTAATTTTTTTAAGCCCCAATCTTCTTTAGCTATCATCTTTGCTCCTTTAGAAACGAGAAAATCCTCATATTTCTTAACTGTCTCCTTTATCTGGTCTTCAGATAAAACGGGATTCAAGATGAAAACAGTTTCATAATGATTCATAATAAATTATATTTGTTTATTGTTAAAACGGCTGCAAAAATACACATAATTTCTAATTCTAGCAACGTTTTCAGCCGTAAAGTTTCAAACATTTTTTGCACTAAAGATTATGTTAAATTTTACAGTTTGTCGGTAAAATTTGTTTTTTAACCGAAAATATTGTACTATTGTCGATATCTTAACCTAATAAATTATTAATGTTATGACTTTAAACTGTGTAGTTGTTGATGATTCTGCGATTCAGCGCCTCTCTATAGTAAAGTTAATTGAGAATCATTCCTCGCTTAACCTTATTGCAGAGTACAGCAGTGCGTTAGAAACGAAAAACGGTCTTAATACTCATAAAGTAGATCTTATCTTTTTAGATATAGAAATGCCTGTATTAAACGGTTTTGAACTCTTAGATGTACTCAACAACAAACCCCAAATTATTTTTGTTACAGGTAAAACCGAATATGCTTTTAAAGCATTTAATTACGATGCTACCGACTATCTTCAAAAACCAATCACAAAAGAACGTTTTAATACTGCTGTTGAAAAAGCTATTGAGCAGCATAAGTTAAAATTAGACTTTAACGAAACTGATGGCGAGCACATCTTTGTGAAGAGTAACCTTAAAAAACGTAAAGTTTATATAAAGGATATTAAATGGATTGAAGCCTTAGGCGATTACGTAAAAGTTGTAACAGAAGAAAACAGCCTAGTAGTTTTATCTACAATGAAGGCTTTTGAAAAAGAATTACCAGAAGGAAAATTTTTGAGAATTCACAAATCCTACATTGTGAATTTAGATAAAATTGATCGCTTTAACAGTAAGAATGTTGAAGTAGGTGCTTATGAGATTCCTTTGAGTCGAAATAAGAAAACACAATTAGTAGATGCTTTGAATAATATGTAGAAT
>JASBSE010000104.1 GCA_030149115.1 Winogradskyella sp.
ATTGGAGTAGGAGGTATTCATTCGGCTGAAGATGCTTTAGAAAAAATAGAAGCTGGTGCAGACTTAGTACAATTATATACTGGGTTTATTTACGAAGGCCCTAAACTCATTACTTCTATAAATAAGGCATTACTTCAAAAATCATAATTTTTATTGATAACAGAAACACTTATATCATTTGCATTTGCTACTTCTGCTTTGGCAATTTCGCCAGGACCAGACAACATTTATGTTTTAGTACAAAGCATTACAAATGGTAAAGCTTTTGGAATAGCAACGGTTTGTGGCTTAATAACAGGTTGTATAGTTCATACTACGCTATTGGCATTTGGTGTTTCGGCAATTATTAAGGCCAATGATGACTTGTTTTTTGGAATAAAAGTACTAGGCGCTTTGTATCTGTTGTATTTAGCTTACAAAGTTTTTAAATCAGATGCTCAATTAGATTTTGATTCTGAAACTGCTCCTAAGAAAAGTCTAAAAGCTTTATTTGTTCAAGGGTTTTTAATGAATGTTTTAAACCCTAAAGTCACCATTTTCTTTCTCGCTTTTTTTCCAGGATTTTTATTTAGTAAAACTATGAGTACAATTGCTCAATTTTACATTTTAGGTGGTATTTTTATGTTGGTATCTTTTATTATTTTTTCGGCTATTGCATTGCTGGCTGGACAAATTAAATCTTATACCTTAAAACATAGAAAATCAGGAGTTGTGTTTAAATGGCTGCAAATCGTTGTCTTTATTGGTATAGCTGTATTTATTTTGGTCTAAAAATGATACTATGAAATCGTTTTCGGAAACCGTATATTTGAGGCAATGAATACAGCGGTAAAACTCATCGAATGTCCTAGAGATGCCATGCAAGGCATCAAAAATTTTATTCCCACTGAAAATAAAGTACAGTATATTCAATCTTTGTTAAGGGTTGGTTTTGATACTATTGATTTTGGAAGCTTTGTATCACCAAAAGCCATTCCGCAAATGGTAGATACAGCTGAAGTTTTAGCACAGTTAGATTTATCTAAAACTAAGAGCAAATTACTGGCAATAATAGCCAATACAAGAGGTGCAAATGATGCTTCTATACATTCTGAAATTAATTATTTAGGATTTCCATTTTCAATTTCTGAAAACTTTCAAATGCGTAATACGCACAAAACGATTGCGCAATCTGTAGTAACACTACAAGAAATTTTAGAAATCGCAGATAAGAGCAATAAAGAAGTTGTAGTATATATTTCCATGGGCTTTGGTAATCCTTATGGTGACCCTTGGAATGTAGACATAGTAGGAGAGTGGACAGAGCGCTTAGCAAAAATGGGAGTAAAAATTTTATCGCTGAGTGATACAATAGGAAGCTCTAATCCTGAGAAT
>JASBSE010000110.1 GCA_030149115.1 Winogradskyella sp.
TTTTGATCTAAATAATCGCAAATAAAATCAGAGAAATATCCGGTTGCTCTAAACGGAATACAGTCAGTTGGCATACAAATAATTATTATGGCATAAAGATAAGGTACTTCTATTTTTTAACTGCTAATTTTTAGTTAATTCAATTTCACGAACTATCTTTACTAGCTTTCAAACAAAAAACATCGTATTTAATGCAAAAATTTCTTTTAGTTGTTTTGGTCGTTCTTGGTTGCGTTACCTTAACAACGGCTCAAAATCTTCAATCACCAAGTGCATTTTTAGGTTATGATATTGGCACACAATTTAGTCGTCATCATCAAATTATCGATTATTTTAAGTCTGTTGCTGAGACTATTCCAAATAATGTAAAAGTTGAACAGTACGGAACTACAAATGAGCGTAGAGCGCTTGTATTAGCTTATATTTCCTCCGAAGAAAATATAAAAAACCTTGAAACCATCCGTGAAAACAACTTAAAAAACACAGGACTTTTAGAGGGAGAACCTACAAATACAGATGTTGCTATTGTTTGGTTAAGCTACAACGTGCATGGTAACGAAGCATCGAGTTCTGAAGCTGCCATGCTAACACTTTACAAGCTACTTACTGAACGAAAAGATTTACTAGAAAATACTGTAGTTATTATAGATCCAGGTATTAATCCAGATGGTCGTGACCGTTATGTAAATTGGTATAACGAAACCAAAAGCACACCTTATGATATAGACCAACAAGCGAGTGAGCATAATGAGCCTTGGCCTGGTGGACGACCAAACCATTATTTATTTGATTTGAATAGGGATTGGGCTTGGGCAACACAAATTGAAACGCAAGAACGCTTAAAAGTTTACAATAAATGGATGCCACATATTCATGTCGATTTTCATGAGCAAGGTCCTAATGAGCCCTATTATTTTGCACCAGCTGCAGAACCATTCCATGAGATTATTAGCGATTGGCAACGTGATTTTCAGACACAAATAGGACAAAACCACGCTAAGTATTTTGATGCTGAAGGTTGGTTATTCTTTACCAGAGAGCGTTTCGATTTGTTTTATCCAAGTTACGGAGATACCTACCCAACATATATGGGAGCGATTGGTATGACCTACGAACAAGGTGGACATGGTATGTCTGGTTTAGGTATTTTAAACGATGAAGGTCATATACTGACGTTAGTAGAGCGTTTGACGCACCATACAGTTACAGGACTTTCAACGGTTGAAATTGCTTCAAAAAACGCAAAACAACTGAATACTGAATTTGCTAAATTCTTTGACAATAGTGATTTAAAATATAAAAGCTATGTAGTAAAAGGCAACCAAGACAAACTGAACAGCCTTAAGAGCTTATTAAGCAAACATGACATTAAATTCGAAAATACTAATAACGGGAAAGTTTCAGGTTACGATTATACTACTGGCAAACAAGGAACTATGTCGGTTGATGCCAATTCTCTAGTAATTCACACCAATCAACCAAAAGGCAAAATGGTTAAAGTTTTGTTTGAACCTAACGCTAAATTAAACGACTCATTAACTTATGATATTACGGCTTGGTCTGTGCCATATGCTTATGGTTTAGATGCTATTGCCAGCACATCCAAAGTGAGCAGTTCTAAAACTTATGAAGGTAAAATGCCAACTGTGCTTTCTGAAGCTTATGGCTACGTAAGCAAATGGAATTCGCTAAAAGACGCACAGTTTTTAGCAGATTTGTTGAAGCATGATTTTAGAGTACGATTTACTGAAAAACCTTTTTCTTCTAATGGAGAAAATTTTGATAGAGGTTCACTAATTATCACCAAAGGGGACAATAAAAACCTTGAAGATTTTCTTGGTTCATTAAATCAAATAAAGCAGAAACATGAACAACATTTGACTCAAATTAATTCAGGATTTTCTCAAACTACACCAGATATTGGTTCGCCAGACATTAAGTTAGTGAATAAGCAAAAGGTTGCCGTATTATCTGGTGAAAGTACATCGTCTTTGAGTTATGGCGAAATCTGGCATTTCTTTGAACAGCAATTACATTATCCTTTAACTTCTATCAATACAGACAATTTAAGCAGAACCAACCTCAACAAATACAATGTTCTTATTATTCCAAACGGCTATTATGGAAGTGTACTTAATGAGAAT
>JASBSE010000113.1 GCA_030149115.1 Winogradskyella sp.
TAGTATTTCTTTTTTCTTGGCTATTAGTATTGGCAAAGTCATTTTAAAAGATGAAGACTACTACATTATTTCCATTCAGTCACCTATTGGGCAACTATTAAAAACAAAAAAGAAAGGAGACCAAGTTGAATTTAATGGTAAACACTATAAGATTTTAGAAGTGTTATAAAATGGATTCACCATTAAGATTCGTAGTGAGCACATCACTCATATAATCAAAGAATGGTCTTATTTTTTTGAAAGACTCGTTTACGTCTTCTAGAAATCCTTCAGCCAAAACTTCTTTGTCTGTGTACTTTTTTGTGAAAATATATTGTTTTCTTCGGATAAGATCTATAGCAGGATGTTCTTTATCAAAGCCTTTGGGAGCGGTTTTTAATTCATCACCAACAAAACCTCCCCAGGTTTTACTAAAGGTTTTATCATTTAGAATATCACGCATTTCACTATCATCCATTTCAAATTCTTTTCTTATTCTTAATAAATCTTCCTTATTCGGATCCCAAAATCCAGTTGCGATAAATGATTCATTATTTGGTTGAATGTGTAAATAATAACCACCTCTCAATTCTGGTTTTTTTCTAGAGTAAGAACCTCCAAAATGCGTTTTGTAAGGCTGCTTATTTTTTGAGAAACGTACATCACGGTAAATTCTGAACATTTTTATTTTTTCAATCTGGTCGTGTGCACTTAGTAATTCACCTAAATAATTATAAGCTACTTTAATTTGTTTTTCTATAGCTTTAAATTCTGGTTTATGCTCGTTAAACCAGTCTCTATCATTGTTTTTGGCTAGTTTTATAAAGAATGGAAAAGTCTCTTTTGGTATAGTCGTACTCATAGTTTTTTATTTGTATAAAAATAAAAAAAAGCCATCACAATTGATGGCTTTTTGGAGGTTATGCAAATTGCTATTTTACATTTTCTACTAGTGGATTAAAATTATTCACCACTATTTTCTTCTTTAACCTCTTCTATCTCGTCTTTTAAGTCTTCTGCAGCATCTTTAACATCATCACTAGCTTCTTCTAGTTCTTCACCTACTTCATCTAATGCTTGCTCAACTTTTTCGTCTGCTGTTTTTTGCTCTCTACAACTTGTAGTTAATAAACCTAAACTAAAGAGTGCTAAAAACAGATATGATAATCGTTTCATTGTTGTCTGTTTTTTATTTGTTATCAACTGCGTCTTCTACTTCATCAGACACATCGTCTGCTGCATCTTCAATAGCATCACCAGTATCATCTACTGCTTCCTCTATTTTTTCGCCTGTAGATTTTTGCTCTCTACAACTTGTAGTTAATAAACTAAGACTAAATAATGCGATAAATAAATATGTGAGTTTTTTCATTGTTTTAAATTTTAGTGGTTAATGTTATATTTTGAATATGTCTTGTTTATAGCTTTTTGGCAGATCCTCTAAATAGAGATATAACAAAAAGTACTAAGAATAAGAAGAAACATATTTTAGCTATTGTAGCCGCTCCTCCAGCTATTCCGCCAAATCCTAAGATTCCGGCAATAATTGCAATAATGATAAATGTGATTGTCCAACGTAACATAATTTTTAAATTTTAATAATTAGTGTTGTTTAGATTTCTGGCTTTCAGAAACCATGTATTACTCAGTGACTCTCACTGAATAATGAAATATGTAGTAAGTATTAGTTTTAGTTATTTGAAAATGCTTCTTGTAGGTCTGGTGACTTTACACTAAGCTTGTTATCAAATTGTAACGTTCTGATTGGGAAAGGAATGTTAATACCTTCTTTGTCGTAAGCCTTTTTAATCTCAATGATGGCTTTGGTTTTAGCTCTTAGTTTTTCGAGCATACTCTCAGCATCAATCCAGAATCTACATAGAAAGTTTATAGAACTGTCACCAAATTCTGTATAGTAAAATTCTACATCTTCTGGTTTTTCAACTTGATCAAAAGTTTTTGCGATAACTTCTTTTGTAAGCTGTTCTACTTTTTCTAGATCCGATTCATATCCCACTCCACACTCTAAGAATACTCGCATTCTTGTTGTTAAAGAATAGTTTTTTAGTGGATTCTCCAGAATAGTTTTATTAGGAATTACAACTATATTATTATCAGCTTCTTTTAAAGTAAAATCTTTAAGATTTATATCAATAACCTCACCTGAATACCCAGTAGTTTCTACCCAGTTACCAATTTGAATTTTCTTTCTAAATGATAATATCAGACCAGCAAATGTATTTGCAAGTGTGCCTTGCAAGGCTAAACCTATTGCTAAACCAACTACACCAGCACCTGCTAATAATGAGGTTAAGGCTTTACCTAGGTTCATTACCCCTAAGGATATAAATAAACCTAATGCAACAACGACTACTGCTGTAACTCTTGATATGGCAGTTGTAATTGATTGTTGATTTACCTTTTTAGATACCAGTTTACTTACAAATCTACTTATGTACTTAGCAGCAAAATATGATGCTACCATAACCAAAATGGCTAGTATAAAATTAGGTATATATTCTATTATTGTGTTAAACCATCCCTCAAGTTTAGATACTAAATTCCCAAGGGCAGTATTAAATTGCTCTTTCATTATAAGATGTTTAATTATTAAAAGTTGTATTTACTTGCTCAAATAATAGCTTTCTATACTTCATTTAATTGTGATGCGGTTTCTTTAGTAAATGCATCTAACATCCAACTGCTTTTTTCTAGTTCTCTAATGTAGGCACCTATTAAATCTATAGTACCTTCGTCGTTAGTTTGCTCTGCTTTATTTATAACTTTAGACATTTGCCTTAGTAGAGTAGCATGATTGTCTAAAATCGCATTTACCATCTCTTTATCTGTTTTTTTTGAAGAAACTTCTTCGATAGAAGAGGCTTTAAGATAATCATTTAAATTACTCATAGGATGATATCTTAGAGTTAAGATTCGTTCAGCAATTTCATCAATTTTTACCCTTGCGTCGGTGTATAATTCTTCAAATTTTTCGTGTAATTCAAAAAAGTTATCACCAAGAATGTTCCAATGGAAGTTTCTTAAATTTTGATAGTAAATATGGTAATCTGCTAACAAAGTGTTTAATTCTACAACAGTTGGTAATAATTTCTCGTCGTTCATATTTAAGTAGCTCATAACTATTGTTTTTATTGATTTTATTTCGTTTCCATTTAATATATACTGCATCTGAGCTGTTGTCAAGTGACTTAACAGGATTTAACCATTTCACAGGTTTATTAACATAATATTTTGTTAAAGAATTTCTGAAATGTTAATGTAATTTAACGTGTTGATATTTTAATTTAGAAATGTTAAAAATAAACTTGTGAGTTGCTATAATTTTCAGTATTATGCGGTACTTTTAAAAATATACACTAATTTTATGGGTAGACCAGCAACAAGACCAACAAAGCTTAAAGATGGTTTCTATATTGAAATCAGAAACAAGGGTTCTAAATCTGGTGTTAAGCTATATAGCGGCACCAAACTACAAATGCACCGAGCAATAAAAATGTACGAACGTTCTAAAGAAGTACTAATATTAGGTGAATCCGTAAACGGAAAATTTATTGAGAAAGAACCAAAATTACATGTTGTAGAATAACTAAAATATACAAAGTACAGTAAGGGTGAAAGTAAAATTTCACCCTTTTTTATTACCCTTAATTCATAGCTAAGAATTATAGTCTATGATTTTTTTTTTAAATTGTTAACTAAATGGTGTTATTTCTAATACCACAAAAACTAACTAATAAAATCAATTATTATGACAAATTCATTGCAAAAACCACCAATTTGGTTTTGGATTGTGAGTGTAATTGCACTTGTATGGAATAGCCTTGGTGTACATGGTTACATAAGCCAAGCTTACGAATTATCTGCTTACACAAACGAATACACTAAGGACCAACTCGAAGTTATGTCTACCTTACCTGCTTGGTATACTGCACTATTTGCTATTGCTGTTTTTGCGGGTGCAATAGGATGTATACTTTTATTATTAAGAAAAAAGGCAGCAAAATTTCTTCTTATTTTATCTTTTATAGCTGCAACCATCCAAATGATTTACTTTTTGTTTGTCGCTGATTTAAAAGGTGTAGATTTTAGTGCAAACGAAATGATGGCATACATGATTATTGTATTTGCTCTATTCTTAGTCTGGTTTTCAAATTATTCTGCTAAAAAAGGCTGGATACATTAGCTATATATTAAACCAACCAAAATGTAAAAAGGGATTAGCAATTGTTAATTCCTTTTTTTATTCAAAATCTAATTTATGAAGTATAAGCCCTGAAGCAGGCGCAATGTAATCCATAACTTCTCTGCTATCATTCTTTAATGTATTCTTTATATAATCTAATGTTACCTCTCCTCTACCCAACTTTATCAGACAGCCCATCATTAAACGGATTTGGTTTCGCATAAAACCTTTTCCTCTTATTATGAAAACATAAGATTCTTCCGGAAAGAAATTAGCTTTATAAATGTCATTATCTATAATCTCACAATATTCAATTGTCCTATGATATTCTCCTTTGTCTGTAGCCTTGTAACAATAAGTCTTAAAGTTATGAGCACCTTCAAACAACCTAGCACCTTGTTTCATTAAATCTATATTAAGAGGCTCTAAAATAGTCGTTAAAATTGGTGCACAAAACGGGTGGTTTTTTTGTCCTTGTGAAAATACATAGTGGTATTCCTTCACTTTAGAATCTTGAATGATATTAAAATTCTTATCAACTTCTTCGATAGACAAAGCTCTAATATCTTGTGGTAAATTATGATTAAACAGATCTAAAAAGCTATCAAAATCTTCAATAGGTTTGTTATAAATAAAGAGTTCTAAAGCAGCTTCATTCGCGGACACCATGGCATCTGTTCTACCTGCTCCAAGAGTTTTGAATCTAACATCCTCAAGTATATATTTTAAAGTCCTATCAATCATAAGATGTAAGGTTTTTACATCTGGTTGTTTTTGCCAACCGTGAAATCGATAGCCTAAATATTGAATTTTTATGAGGTAATAGTAGCGTTTGTCAAACATAATAGCAAGAACGTTATTTTATAGAAAATTCCAAAAATTTAGAGCAAACAAAAAAGGCTGCCAAATATTTTTTTGACAGCCTTTTGAGCATTACTAACTAACTATTCATTAATCTAAAATTACTTTCTTAACTTTTGATTGAATATTATTAGAAACTTTTACAATATAAATTCCACTGCTTAATCCTGATACATTCAAGATATTTCTAGAAGAAGAAGTCTCTAATATTTGACTCTTGACTAACCTACCTTGTATATCATATAGATTCGCTGTAGATACTTCTAATAATTGTCCTTTAACAACTAATTGGTCATTAGAACCATCTGAGTATATCATCAATTCACTAGTATTTTCATCTTCAATAGATAATGTACCAGGTTCTATATATATAGCATAATCTTCTGATTGACCATAAGCTAATGAAGTGTAACAAGGAGTATTAATACTACCTACACCATACCTGTTATCAACATCTGTCATTAATCTAATTCTTACATAACTATCATAAGGTATTGTTGTAGGATAAGTTAAGGAAACAGACACTATTGAACCGCCTGCTATATCTTCAGAATAATGCTGTGTTTCAGCATCATCATCAAAATCTCCATCGTTATTCCAATCAATCCATACTGCTAATTGATGGAAATTACCTGCAGTAATTTCAACATTCATTGTATAAGGATTATCTGTATCTATATTAAAGAGTCCATTACAATTAACACTTCTATCTAAGTTTCCTCCATCATCATCTGTTGTGGATGAAGTTAATGTGGTTGAATTTAATTCTACACTCAAAATACCAGCTATATTAGTACCAGCAGGTGAATTTGGGGAACAAACAGCAGAAGGTGCCACAAAACCAGCTTCAGGTGTTTCACCTCCTTTAGAGTCTATTATTTTTGTACCTGTCATGGCTGCTCTTGATCTTGTTTTCTGATCTTCAGTTAATCTATCAGTACAATAATAATAGCTCATTACATTGTTAATTGTATTATTATCTACCCAAGGATTTCCTGTACAAGTGTTATTTGCAGGACAAGTACTTGTTTCTCTTTGATGTGGAACAGTGTCGGCACAACCATCACTATCAGTACCCACAGTTACATCTGCAGGGCATGCATCAGCAACACCGTCACTGTTAGTGTCATCACCTTGGAACGTATGATATAAATGTAAATAATGACCAACCTCATGAACTACAGTACTATTATCACCATTTGAGTTTAAACCCCAACCATTGGTGTTCCCTGGGTCGTACCCAAAAACCGAAGACATCATAACTGATCCATAATAACTACTAAATTCGTTATAAAAATACGCATAACCTTGATAGCCAAAACCACCGCCATTATTATCTAATTCAGTAACAATCCAAAAATTTAAATAGTCAGTAGATGGCCAACTTATATAATCCCTTATAGTTTCATAATCAGCACCTCCTGAATCAGCTACATTAACACCATTACTTGCGTAGCCAGGAATTCCTGAGGCGTCAATTCTATTAATTCCAGTGGTAGCTGCACAATTAGGATCTCTCTGAGCTAAAACAAATTCAATCTCAAAATCAACTGAACTACCTGGTGTTAAACCTCTATAAAAATCATTAAGATTATCTATACTACTTTGAATTTGAGCGTCAGAAATATTTGAACCTGTTCCTTCTGCTTCACCTAAATGTAATACATGCACAACAACAGGTATTGTGTAAATGGTACCATTTCGTTGAGCCAATTCATTATTTGATATAAAATTCTGAATTTTTTGCTCAATAAGTTGCTCTTGCTGAACATAGTTTGGATCTTGCAATAATTCTTCCCTTTGGTGATCAAACGCACATTGTTGCGCAAAAACAGAATAAGTAAATAAAGAAAAGAATACTATTACAGTACTAATTGTAAAGTTTTTCATTGAGATTTTGGTTAAAATTATGTGTTGCAATATACACATTTTCAACAAAAAACAACCTTTTGTCGTGAATATTTACATTTTATCGATGAAAATTATTTTTATTGCGGTTATGAAGAATAGAAACCACATCTTCCAACTTGAAGCCTTTTGCCTGTAATAACATTAAATAGTGAAATAATAAATCGGCACTTTCATTTAAAAATAAAGCGTCGTTATTGTCCTTAGCTTCGATAACGACTTCTACAGCTTCTTCACCAACTTTTTGAGCCACTTTATTGATACCTTTTGCAAATAATGAAGCTACATAAGATTTTTCTATGTTACCAGCTTCCACTCTAGTTTGTATGGTATTTTCTAATTTGGTTAAAAACCCATAAGACTCGGAATTAGCTTCATTCCAACAAGTATCGCTTCCTTTGTGACAGGTTGGTCCTTTTGGATTTACAGTTACTAACAAAGTATCTTTATCGCAATCTAATTTAATATTTACTAAGTTTAAAACGTTACCACTCTCCTCACCTTTGGTCCAAAGTCGGTTTTTGGTACGACTAAAAAAGGTTACTAACTTTGTGTCTTGTGTCTTTTTTAGCGCTTCTTCATTCATATAACCAAGCATCAGCACATTTTTGGTTGTTGCATCTTGAATGATTGCTGGTACTAATCCGTCGTTATTTTTATTAAAATTTATGTTCATAATGTTGATTTTGGATTCCACATCAAGTGCAGAATGACAATTTATAGTCTAACAGAAACACCTTCCTGTTTTAATTCTTCTTTTAAATTTTTTATTTCTATTTCACCAAAATGAAATACACTTGCAGCCAAAGCGGCATCTGCTTTTCCTTCTTTAAATGTATCTGTAAAATGCTGAATAGTTCCTGCGCCACCAGACGCAATTATTGGGATATTTACAGTGTCTGATAGTTTAGCCAATGCATCATTTGCAAATCCGTTTTTTGTTCCGTCGTTATTCATAGAGGTAAACAGAATTTCGCCTGCACCTCTTGTTTCAACTTCGTTTGCCCAATCAAATAGATCTAATTCGGTTGGAATACTTCCACCAGCTAAATGTACTTTCCATTGTCCATTAACTTGTTTGGCATCTATAGCAACCACAACGCATTGACTTCCAAATTTACTTGACAATTCGTTTACCAATTCTGGTCGTTTTACAGCTGAGGAATTGACAGATATTTTATCTGCTCCAGATTTTAAAAGTACATCTACATCTTCAATACTTGAAATTCCTCCACCAACGGTAAATGGAATATTGACTTGTTCGGCGACTTTCAGCACCATTTCAATCATTGTTTTTCTACCTTCTAAAGTTGCTGAAATATCTAAAAAGACCAATTCGTCTGCACCTTTTACCGCATACTGTTTTGCTAATTCTACAGGATCGCCTGCGTCTCTTAAATTAACAAAATTAATGCCTTTAACGGTTCGACCGTTTTTTACATCTAAACAAGGTATGATTCGTTTTGTAAGCATTTATTTGGTTTTTAGCTCTTGGCTCTTGGCTTTTTGCTTCTAACGTGTTGCTAAAAACAAAAGGCTAAAGTCCAATTGTTTTTATTATAAAAAGCGTTCTAATTGTTTTAAACTTATTCTGTTTTCGTAAATGGCTTTTCCGATTATCACTCCATCGCAACCTATGTCTGCTAAAACTTCAACATCTTCAATAGTTGTTACTCCACCAGAAGCAATTAGCTTTACAGATTGATCGGCGCTACCATTTGTACATTTTTTGATTATTTTTTTATACAAATCTACTGATGGACCTTGAAGCATTCCATCTTTTGAAATATCTGTACACACCACATATTGAATACCGTTTTTTTGATATTCTCGAATAAATGGTACAACTTCTAAAGTACTTTCTTCTAACCAACCAGAAATGGCGATTTTTTCATTTTTACAATCGGCACCAAGTATGATTTTTTGCGAACCATATTTATTAATCCATCTTAAAAATGTATCTGTATTTTTTACTGCTATACTACCACCAGTTATTTGTCTTGCTCCAGAATTAAAAACTATAAATACATCGTCGTCTGATTTAAGTCCGCCACCAAAATCAATTTTTAAATTGGTTTTTGTTGCAACCTTTTCTAAAACTTTATAGTTTACAACGTGGTCTGCTTTTGCACCTTCCAAATCCACCATATGCAAGTATTCTATGCCTGCACCTTCAAATTGTTTGGCAACTTCTAGCGGATTTTCATTGTACATTTTTGTGGTGCTGTAATCACCTTTAGTTAATCTTACGCACTTTCCTTCAATGATATCTATTGCTGGTATTATTCTCATTTTTTCTCCTTTTGCTTTTAGCTTTTAGCTAATCGTCCTATTATTTTATAAATTGATGAAATTTCTCAAAATTTGTTCGCCTGCTAATGATGATTTTTCTGGATGAAATTGTACACCATAAAAATTATCTTTTTGTAATGCTGAAGCGTATTCAACATCATAATTTGTTGTTGAAATTGCTTCTTGGCATTGTTCCGCATAAAAACTGTGCACCAGATACATAAACTCATTGTCTTTTATTTCTTTAAACAAATCTGATTGAAGGTTATTTATCGTATTCCAACCCATTTGTGGTACTTTTACCGCATTTGAAAAGCGTTTTACATCTACATCAAAAATGCCTAAACCTTTAGTATTACCTTCTTCTGTAGATTTACACATAAGCTGCATACCTAAACAAATCCCCAAAACAGGCTGTTTTAACTGTGGAATTAAAGTATCTAAACCTAATTCTTTTAGCTTTCGCATTGCACTACTCGCCTCGCCTACACCTGGAAAAATCACTTTATCTGCATTTTTTATTTCTTCAGGATTATTAGATAATACCGCTTCAAAACCTAAGCGTTTAAAAGCAAACTGAATGCTTTTGATGTTTCCTGCACCGTAATTTATGATGACTATTTTCATTTTTAAGCTTTTGGCATTTGGCCTTTAGTTTTTAGCTAACAGCTAAACGCTAAAGACTAGAAGCTAATTATAACATTCCTTTTGTACTCGGTAAAATCATTTTTTCAACGTCACGTTTTACAGCCATTTTTATGGCTTTGGCAAATGCTTTAAAAATTGCTTCAATTTTGTGATGCTCGTTTGTACCTTCTGCTTTAATGTTTAGGTTGCATTTTGCACCATCTGTAAAGGATTTAAAGAAGTGAAAAAACATTTCGGTTGGCATTTTACCAATCATTTCGCGTTTAAAATCGGCTTCCCAAACTAGCCAGTTTCTACCACCAAAATCTATTGCAGCTTGCGCAAAACAATCGTCCATTGGTAGGCTAAAACCGTAACGTTCTATACCTAATTTATTTCCTAAAGTCGTTGCAAATACTTCACCTAAAGCAATAGCTGTATCTTCGATAGTGTGATGCTCATCTACTTCTAAATCACCATCGACTTTAATATTTAAGTCTAATTGTCCGTGACGCGCAATTTGGTCTAACATATGGTCGAAAAACGCAATACCTGTATCGATATTACTTTGTCCTGTTCCGTCAAGATTTAAATCGATTTTAATCTTGGTTTCGTTAGTGTTTCGTTCAATGCTTCCAGTACGTTCTTTGGCTTTTAAGAATTTGTAAATCTCTTCCCAATCGTTACTTTCTAATGCGATAAACTGGTCTAAAGAATCTCGTTTTACCGTAATTTCGTCCGTTCCTAAATTGGTGTTGTCATTAATAAAAATGCCTTTAGAACCAAGGTTTTTAGCTAATTCAACATCGGTTAATCGGTCACCAATGACAAACGAATTCTCTAAATCGTAATCTTCGCTAAAATATTTGGTTAATAAACCTGTATTTGGTTTTCGTGTTGGTGCGTTATCCTTAGCAAAAGTTGTGTCGATAAATTGTTCTTCAAAAATAACACCTTCATTTTCAAAAGATTGAAGTACAAAATTATGAACAGGCCAAAACGTGTTTTCTGGATAAACATCTGTTCCCAATCCATCTTGATTGGTAATCATTACAATTTCAAAATCTAATTCTTTAGCGATTTTACTTAAATACGTGAACACTTTTGGATAAAATACCAACTTCTCAAAGCTATCAATTTGCTCATCTGCTGGTTCTTTAATCAATGTGCCATCACGGTCTATGAATAGTACTTTTTTCATCTTATTCGTCATTCCTGCGCAGACAGGAATCTATTATTAGTTTAACTTCTTTAATATTTCAATCAACTTCTCATTTTCTTCACTTGTGCCAACAGTAAAACGCAAACAGTTTTCACAAAGTGGCTGATGGGTTCGGTTGCGAACAACAATGCCTTTTTCCACTAACTGATTGTATCGTTTAGTCGCATTATCTACCTTAATTAACACAAAATTGGCTTGTGTTGGGTATATAGTATTAATCCAATTGATAGATGCTAACGCTTTTATTAACAGATCTCTTTCAGAAATTATGTTTTGTATTTCTGTTTGAACAACTTGTTGTTTTTCTAATCGTTTGATTGCCTTTTGCTGCGTTAGTTGATTGACGTTATATGGTGGTTTAATTTTATTTAAAATTGAAATAATTTCGGTAGATGCGTAGCAAATCCCAAGTCTGATGCCTGCCATTCCATACGCTTTAGACAGCGTTTGTGTAACTATTAAATTTGGGAAATCTGATAATCTTGATAACCAACTTTCGTCTTCTGAAAAATCGATATATGCTTCGTCAATCAATACAATTCCATTGAAATTAGTTAATAGCTTTTCAATTTTTGACGCTTCAAAACTATTCGCTGTTGGATTGTTTGGCGAACATAAAAACAACAGTTTTGTGTTGTTGTTTTGTGTGTTTAAAATGTCGTTTACTTTTGGTTGAAAATTTGCATCCAATTCAACCGTTAAAACCTCTATAGCATTTGTATTTGCTAATACCTCATACATTCCATATGTTGGCGGTAATGTGATAACGTTATCTTGATTTGGCACACAAAATGCTCTAAAAAATAAATCTAACACTTCATCACTTCCGTTACCTAACAAGATATTTTCGGTTGGAATGTTTTTTATGTTTGACAACATCGATTTTACATCTTTTTGTTGCGGATCGGGATAACGATTTACACCATTTTCAAACGGATTTTCATTAGCATCTAAGAAAATCATTTGGTTTGATGTTGCGTCTTTAAACTCATCTCTCGCAGAAGAATACGGTTTTAAGGCAGCGATGTTTGGTCTGACCAGTTTCAATAAATTAAAATCTTGACTCATCATTATTATTCTGTTTTCGAGGTTGAGATTCCTGCCTGCGCAGGAATGATATCTTTTAATCTAATAGAAACTGCGTTTTTGTGCGCTTGTAAACCTTCAGCTTC
>JASBSE010000119.1 GCA_030149115.1 Winogradskyella sp.
ACACTTGGCTCTTGCGGTACACTTAATGCAGCTGCATCACTTGGAAAATGCCCTTCAAAAATGGTTCTGTAATAATACTCTTCTTTGTTTTGAGGAGTTTGTATCGGGAAACGGAAATGTGCATTTGCCATTTGCTCATCACTTACTTCTTCATTAACCAATTCTTTTAAAGTATCAATCCAGCTATATCCCACACCATCACTAAACTGTTCCTTTTGTCTCCAGGCTACGCTTTCTGGCAACATATCTTCAAATGCTTTGCGCACCACCCATTTTTCAATTCTACCATCTTTAATCATTTTATCTTCTGGGTTGATGCGCATAGCAACATCCATAAACTTCTTATCTAAAAACGGCACACGCCCTTCAATTCCCCAAGCCGCTAAACTTTTGTTCGCTCTTAAACAATCGTACATATGAAGCTTACTCAGCTTTCGTACTGTTTCTTCATGAAACTCTTTAGCGTTTGGCGCTTTATGGAAATACAAATAGCCACCGAACAACTCATCCGCACCTTCACCAGACAGCACCATTTTTATTCCCATAGACTTAATAACCCTAGCCATTAAATACATTGGTGTACTCGCTCTAATCGTTGTAATATCATAGGTTTCTAATTGATAAATCACATCTTTTATAGCATCTAATCCTTCTTGAATGGTAAACTTAATCTCATGATGAACCGTACCAATATGATCAGCAACTTTTCTTGCTGCTGCCAAATCTGGTGAGCCTTCTAATCCCACAGAAAAACTATGTAATTGTGGCCACCAAGCTTGCTCCTTATCGTCTGCCTCAATACGACGTTGCGAATATTTTTTTGCAATAGCAGATGTTACAGAAGAGTCCAAACCACCAGATAACAATACTCCATAAGGCACATCGCTCATTAATTGTCTATGTACCGCATCTTCTAATGCTTGTCTTACCTCAGCAATACTAGTTTCATTGTCTTTTACAGCTTCAAAATCTTCCCAATCGCGTTTGTACCATTGCACCAATTCTCCATCTCTACTGCTCATATAATGTCCTGGAGGGAATAATTCTATTTTTGTACAAACACCTTCCAGTGCTTTCAATTCTGAGGCTACATAGAAAGTTCCATGCTGATCCCAACCCATATATAATGGAATAATTCCCATGTGGTCTCTTGCTATAAAATATTCGTCCTTTTCTACATCGTAAATAGCAAAACCGAAGATTCCATTCATTTCGTCCACAAAGTCTACACCCTTTTCTTTATAAAGTGCAAGAATAACTTCACAATCGCTTTCAGTTTGAAACTTATAATCTGGAAATTGAGCTCGTAATGCTTTGTGGTTATATATTTCTCCATTTGCGGCCAAAATCAACTTTTTGTCTTCACTAAACAAAGGCTGCTTTCCAGATGCTGGATCAACAATAGCTAAACGCTCGTGAGCTAAAATTGCTTTTTCATCACTATAAACACCGCTCCAGTCTGGTCCTCTATGACGGATGGCCTTTGCCATTTCTAACACCTGAGGTCTTAAGTCTTCTGACTTCTGTTTTATATCAAACGCACATACTATTCCGCACATAACTTTGTATTTTTATTATTAATTATGAGACAAATATGAAATTAAAGTTTCATATTTTAAACACAAATAACAATAGTGATTACAATATAAAACTAAAAACATCTATTTTATTAATTAATAAAACACAAACCAGCCTAATCACTCTATTTAACTTTTAATCTGTAAACTTTAGGATTTCTTTTCGACCATTTGATTCATTAATAACCATATTGTATAATAACTAAAAACCAAAAAAATATGAAAACAACACAACTAATTTCAACCTTTGCTTTGGCATTTACATTACTTATAAGTTTTAATGCTGAAGCTCAAAAGTTTTCAGGATTAGATAAAAGCCCTATGGATGCAGCATCTTATCCAAGCAATTATAAAGAGTCTGACAAGCTAATAAAAATAGTATACAGCAGACCGCAATTAAAGGATAGAAAAGTTTACGATTTAGCAAAACCTGGAAAAGTCTGGAGATTGGG
>JASBSE010000014.1 GCA_030149115.1 Winogradskyella sp.
AATAGCGCCAAATGTGGTTCATTATCGAGAACGTTTGGCTTTATTTCTTGCTTTTCTAGCTCACGTACGTATGGTGGATTTGAAACGATAATATCGAAAAAAGCCATCTGTCGCAAAGCGACATCTCCCCAAAGGGAAGACTCTAAAATATTGGCTTTAATAAATTCAACTTCAACTCCATTTCTATCCGCATTCTCTTTGGCTATTTTTAATGCAGATTCTGAGATATCAACTGCAAAAACCTGAGCTTCCGGCAAGTGCTTAGCCAAAGAAATTGCTATACAACCAGAACCAGTTCCGATATCTAAAATCTTAATGGGTTTTGAATTTTGACTTTTGAATTTTGAATCCTTTATAATCCAATCTACGAGTTCTTCGGTTTCTGGTCGTGGAATTAATACATTTTTATTCACGTTAAATTGTAATCCGTAAAACTCAGTTTCGCCTAAAATATATTGAATGGGTTTTTGCTGTTTTAAATCTTCTAGTATTGTAAAAAAAACATCCGTTTCGTCCTTAGTTAAGGTAAACTCTGAATCTAAGATTAACTGAATTCTAGCTACATTAAGATGGAATTCTATGCTGAGATAAAAAAAGCTAGCCACTTCATCTTTACCATAAATAGCATCTAATTCTTTATGAAATATGTCTTTTAAATCCTTTGCTTTCAATTTTAAAGTTTTTTAAGCATCCAAACCGTACATGAATAGTGACCCGTATTTCCCATCGGTTTATCAATAAATTCAAAACCTACCTTTTGGTATAGTTTTCGAGCATCATTCATATAAAGCATTGTTTCAAGATAGCAATGTTCGTAACCAGCGGATTTTGCGAAATCTAAACATGTATTCATCATTTTTATCCCAAAGCCTTTTCCTCTCGCATCAGGTAAAAAGTACATTTTTTGCAACTCGCAAACATTGCCTTCATAATCATCCAATGGCGCAATACCAGCACCACCAAGAATCTCTTGGCCATGAGCCAAAACAAAATATTTGGTTTTGGAATTACTGTAGGTCTCTGTCATGCAATCTAAAGATACATCCTCATAAGCTGTGCCGACTTTAGGCACTCCCATTTCTATTAAAACACTCCGAACAGCTTTAGCTATTTTAGGATTGTCCTTTAGTTCTATTTCTCGAATAACTATGGTATCTTTACCCACCTTAATTAAAACTTTTATACTGTCCGTTTTTACGGCATGAAGATAATTATAAATACCTTTTTATGATTAAAAGAATATTATTCATTTTGATGATTTGTTCACTTGTTTTCAACTGCACTGTTAAGGAAAAACCGCAGTTTATTGGTATTGATAACATTAAGGTCTTAGATTCAAATATTGAGAATATAACTATTAGTGCAGATGCTGAATTTACCAATCCTAATGATGTTGGTGGTACGCTTCAAACAGACGCTTTAAAAATTTTTGTAAATGATAAAGAAGTAGCCATATTTAGTTCAAAAGAATTTAAAGTGCCTTCTAAAGATAAATTTACAATTCCGCTTACTGTTTCTGTGGCTACAGATAGTATTGTAAACGAAAGCAATCTCAGCGGTTTACTCGGAAGCCTACTCTCTAAAAAATTAAAAGTGCAATATAAAGGTGATATAAAATATAAGATTTTAGGCTATTCTTCTACCTATAGCATTGATAAAACAGAAGACGTAAAAATTAAATTATAGTTGCAAACCCACGAATAT
>JASBSE010000127.1 GCA_030149115.1 Winogradskyella sp.
CCAATACGCATTATAAAATCATTTTTCAACATTTAAAATATTAATATTATGGAACTACATTTAGAAGAATTATTAGGACAAGTGACAGATTTTATGAAAACGGAAGCTAATGCAGATACTGTAATTGGTAAAGAGTTTCAATTGGGCGAATTTAAGTGTGTACCTGTAATAAAAGTAGGCATGGGATTTGGCTCAGGTGGAGGAGAAGGTTCTGAAAATAAGGGTAAAAAAGGCGAAGGTATAGGAGCAGGAGCAGGTGTAGGAATCGAACCTTTAGGATTTTTAGTTACTCGAGAAAATGAAATCTCTTTTATTGAAGCTGGTAAAGCTCATGGTCTTGCAGCTGCATTTGAAAAAGTGCCAGATTTAATTGAAAAATTTGCTGAAAGTAGAAATAAAGAGGTTATTGCCAATTAGTTGTTTCTACAGTAAAAACTGAACTTAAAAAGCTGAGCGACATAGTTGCTCAGCTTTTATTTTAAATGTTTATTCCTAATTGCTTTTGGCTTTTGCAGCTTTCTTTTCTTGGCGTTCTAATTTTCTAAAATAACCACGTGTTAAAAAGTTATGCTTCAAAGCTTCCATGTTTTCATTAAACTTTTCGGTGCCCTCATTAATGTTTTTTATGGTCGATTTTAGGTTTTTGACTAATGCAGTATCTCTTACAATGTAGTTATAGGCACCTTCGCTAGAGTTCAAATCATTTACAACAGTATTTATGTTGTTTAAAATTGAATTGATTTCATTACTAGAGGTTTCAAGATTATTTACAATGCTTTTTAGTTGTTTTCCTGAAATTGAATCATTCAATACCATGCCCAAAACAGAATCGTCATTAGTTTTTATTGAAGAAATAATATCCGTTAATTCATTTATGGCTTTTGTTGCTCCTCTACTCGCAGTTTTAAGATTGTAGACCGATTGTTTAAGGTCTTGTGCCATAATGGTGTCGTTTAGTAACAACCCAATGGTGCCTTCACCTTCGAGCATCTCGGTTGTGATTTTTAGTAAATCAACAGTTAACAAGGCTGCATTTTCTGAGCCGACACTCAATGTGCTAAGAATATCATCGGCACTTATTTTGCTGAAGGACTCAATAACGTCATCATTTTCAATAATAGATGCTGTACCTTTTCCAGGAACAATATTTACAATCATATTACCCACCAATCCATCTGAACCTATTGTGGCAATGGCATCTTTTTTAATATGTTGTATAATTTTTTCCTCTATATTCATATCTACTTTAATGGTTGAATCATTAACCATGTTAATAGATTTTACTGTACCAATATCAATACCTGCATATCTAACATTGTTGCCATTTTGTAAACCATTTACATTCTGAAAATAGGCGCTAATGGTAAAGGTTTTTTTAAACAGATCTTTACCTTGACCAATCATATAAACGGCTACCACAAATAAGATGGTACTAATAATAACAAATATGCCAAGCTTGGTTTTTTGTGATGCTGTTTTTTTCATGTGTTTCAAATTTTCGAGAACCTGTGATTCTGTAATTTATTTCTTTCTTTAGCTGTATTCATTACCTCTCAAATGCCCATTATGGGCTTTCATAATTCTTGTTTAAAAAATGCTTTAATTTTTGGGTCTTCTGATGCTGAAAGCTCTTTGTAAGTGCCTTCAGCATAGTCTATACCATCAATGAGTAAAATCATCCTATCAGAAATAACTCTTGCACAATCTACATCGTGTGTTATAATGAGTGCTGAGGTGTTATATTTTTTCTGAATGCTTTGCATTAAGATAATAATTTCTTTGGCTGTAATAGGGTCTAGTCCACTTGTTGGCTCGTCGTACAGTATAATTTTTGGTTGCAGAATTAACGTTCTTGCCAATGCCACGCGTCGCTTCATTCCACCAGATAATTCAGATGGCATTAAATCTATGACACTGGCCAAACCTACATTTTCTAATGCTTCAATAATCATACTTTCGGTATCTGTATCTTTTTTAAATTTTTTTGAATGACGACGCAATGGAAATTCCAAGTTTTCACGAACACTCATAGAGTCATATAATGCACTGCCCTGGAATAGGAATCCGATATCAGCTCTTAAAATATCAAGCGCTTCTCTATCTAGTTTGGTAATGTCGTTTTTCATTACTGAGATTGTACCACTATCAGCTTCCATAAGACCGACGAGACACTTTATCATCACAGATTTTCCAGAACCAGATTTTCCCATGATAACGAGATTTTCACCTTGGCGTAACTCTAGATTAAAACCGTTCAATACATGATTATCACCAAAGCTTTTGTGCAGGTCTTTGATTTTTAGAACAACCTCTCTTTTTGATATGTCTGTGTTTTCATTCATAAGTCATAAAAAATATCAGCAACAAAAACAGCTATAAAGTCTATTATAAATAGTAAAAGTGATGTAAATACAACAGCAGAGTTTGCGGCTTTCCCAACACCAGCAGTTCCTTTTGTGCTGTAATAACCTTTATAACATCCTACAATGCCTATAGCTAAACCAAAAAAGAATGTTTTGATAGTCGCAGGAATAATGTCGCCAAATTCTAAAGAGTTAAAAACCTGATTAAAGAAAAGCGTAAAAGACACATTACCTTTTACATTTTCTACCAGAAATGAGCCAAATAATGCCAAAGCATCACCAAAGATTACAAGTAACGGCAGCATTAATGTTACTGCCGAAACTCTCGTAACTACTAAAAATTTAAAAGGATTTGTGCCAGAGACTTCCATGGCGTCAATCTGCTCTGTAACTCGCATAGAGCCTAATTCTGCACCAATACCAGAGCCAATACGACCTGCACAAACCAAAGCCGTAATAATTGGACCAATTTCTCTAACGATAGATATACCAACCATAGATGGCATCCACGATACTGCGCCAAATTCCATTAATGTTGGTCTGGTTTGAAGCGTTAATACCAAGCCAATTATAAATCCTGTAATGCCTACTAAAAGCAGTGAGCGATTTCCCATATTATAGCATTGGCGAAGCAGTTCTTTAAACTCAAAAGGCGACTTAAAAACTTCTTTAAAATATCTAATGGTGAAATATGAGAGGTCTCCAATTTCTGTGAAAAAGGATTTTAATTGTTTGTTTATGGAAGTAGTTTGTTCCATAGGATGTTGAATTTTCGGTAATACAAAATGTATTATCCTGTTAATTCATTGTCGTTTACTATGTTGTTTTCCCAACAATCTAGATTGTAAATTGTAGTCTCAGCAATATTGGTTAGGGCTTCATTGGTTAAAAATGCTTGGTGGCCAGTAACCAATACATTTGGCATGGCTATAAGCTTTATTAGAGCATCGTCATCAGGAATGTCATGAGACATGTCTTTAAAATAAATGCCTTTTTCATTTTCATAAACATCCATGCCATAAGCTGCAATTTTTTTATGATCTAAAGCTTTAATTAGGTCATCTGTATTAACTATAGCACCACGTGCTGTGTTGATGAGATATACATTTTCCTTCATTATATCAAATAAGTCTTCGTTAACCATGTGGTGTGTGTCACTATTTAATGGCACATGAAGTGAGATGATATCTGACTGCTCACATAAATTCTCTAGAGAAACATATTGTAAGCCGTATCGTTCTGTCAATAGGTGGTCTTCTTCAATGTCATTACCTAATAATTTACATCCAAATCCATGCATAATTTTAGCCATAACAGAGCCAATCTTTCCAGTTCCAACAATACCTACGGTTTTGCCATTTAGGTCGAAACCGATGAGGTGATTTAAATCAAAATTGAAACGTTTAATGTTATTATTGGCTTCGATAAGTTTTCGGTTTAAAGCCAAAAGAAGCGTTACTGCATGTTCCGCAATAGCATTGGGAGAATATGCTGGTACGTTAGCAACTTTAATACCTTCTCGTTTAGCAGCCTTAATGTTTACATTATCGTATCCCACAGATCGTAAGCTAACATACTTAACCCCAAAACCATGAAGTTTTTCTATGGTTAAAAAGCAAGCTTCATCTGAAGAAAAAATAGAAACTGCATCGTAACCTACAGCGTTAATAGCTGTTGATGATGATAAGGTTTCTTTTGTAAATGTAAGACTGTGCTTATTGTTATTAGCTTGCTCTAAATACGCTTTCTCAAAATCTCTGGTGCTGTAAACAAGAACTTTCATGACTTTAATTTTACTTCAGTTATTATATCTAATTTTTACGCAGGAATCACCATAAAAGGTGTCTGTAAATGCATTGCAATTTTTGATATTGTTGGTTTAAAGAACAGGTTTTCAAAAAAGGAATGTTTGTTGTTAATCATCACAAGTAATTCAGATTTATGCTCTTGTTGATAATCATAGACCACATCTGCAATGTTTTTCTCTTCTAAAATATCGTATGTTGTTTTGTAATCCGTAAATGTTTCCTTTATAAACTCTTTATGAATTTTTTGTAAGGATGTGAGTTCTTGCATTGTTATATGCAGAACTTTAATATTGCTTTTGTGTAATTCTAATATTTTTAGGATTGGTTGAAAATGCTTGTGTTTAAACGCCAGATTTAAATCTGAAGGGAATAATATATTCTCTAAACCAGCAAACTTATAATCATCTGGTACAGTAATAACAGGACAGCAACGTTTGTTTATAATTTGTGTAGTATTGCTACCAAAAATTATTCTGTCAGAGTCTGTTTCACCTTTTGTTCCCATGACAATGAGATCTATATTGTTATCAGACACTGCTCTCGAAATACGATCTGGCAAAAACCCTTTTACGACTTCAACCTCGAACTCTTGTTCCATGCCATGTTTCCGCATTAAAGAAAGTGCAAACTCATAAAGTCGCTCTTTAGATTCTTCTTGAAGAATTTTATGAATATCCTTTCCAATAAGTCCTTTCTCTATTTGATATTCATAAGAAAAGATGACAGGAGGATAGCAGTGCAAAAAGTAAAATTTACAGTCTTCATTTTTATATAATTCTAAAGCATAGGTAATAGCATTTTTAGAATTCTCTGAAAAATCGGTAGGCAATAAGATAGATAACATAATCAACAGGTTTTGTGATTCATTGTATCTAAAGTTATAACTAAGATTCAAATTTTCCCATGATATTCGTCAGCTAAAAAATTAATAAACAGTAGTTTAAGTTTAGTGAAATAAAAAATGATTGCTCACTTACGAGCAATCATTTTTTATCGTTTCAACTATATGAGGCTAAGCAGAATAAGATTGCTTTACATTGGCATTAGTAGACCAGAATTGATAATCTGGACTATGTAACATCTTACGGTAAAGATGTTTGTTTACCTTAACTGGTACTTCGAGATTAGGGAATTTTATATGGTAAACGTTTCGCTCTTGATTGATTAACCTGACTTTTATGGGCTTATTTTTCATAATCTAACGTTTTAATTAAATTATTACACCTGTTTCTTTTCGATAAAATTTGTTTTCTTTTCTTTAGGTTCTGTCTTTTCTGGTGGGATAATATATCTATGCGTATCGTTAAAAAAGTTTTGTCGCATAGTTTCCATTTGCTTCATTATGGCATCCATGTTCGAGAAGCCTGATGGCATGCCACTAGAAAACAAATCATCTTTAAAAAAGTCATCAGAAAAGAATTGTTTCATAATCGAATCTCGTTCTGAGAATCCATTTAGTCTTGGAGACTGTAGCATAGAAAAACGCTTTTGCATCATAGAGTGCATTTGGTTAAGAATGCTATCGCTCTCCATACCTTTTATACTTCCAGAAGACGACCAACTGTAAATAGAATCGTAACGGATTAAATTGCCATTTTCATCAACTTCTTTATTTACTTTCCATGTGCCTTTAGGTTTTAGAAGGCTATCTTTTTGACTTTCTAAATCTGAAGAATTTATAGAAGAATTCTCAGTGTCTTGAGCATTACAACTTGTAGCTAAAATTGCTACAAATAAAAAGAGCATTACTTTTTTCATTTTTTACAATTTTAAATTAGACATCTGCCTCCAAAAAATCAAAAAAAATGCCATTTCAATATGAACTTACATTTTGTCAGTATGTCTTATTTTTGCAACTATGACAGACAATTTTGTAAACGAATTTTTTGGTATAGGTATACAAAATGGTAAAACTCCAGAGAATCTTGGTGTACTATGGAGATCAGCCCAAAACTTAGGTGCTAGTTTTATTTTTACCATTGGTAATCGGTATGCAAAACAAGCCTGCGATACACATAATGCTGTAAAATCGATGCCTTATTTTCATTATGAAACTTTTGATGAGTTTTTTAATAATTTACCTAAAGGTGCGCGTTTAGTTGGTGTAGAGTTAACAGACGAAGCGGTAGATTTAGAAACATTTCATCATCCAAGACGATGTGTTTATCTTCTCGGAGCCGAAGACCATGGACTCTCTAATCAAGCCATAGAAAAGAGTCATTTTTTGGTAAAATTCAAATCACAACTAAGCCTTAATGTGTCTGTAGCAGGTAGTATTGTAATGTACGATAGAGGAATTAATAAGCCTAGATCGTAAGTTTTTATTTAAAACAAACCACTAATTTCACCACTATCACTTATGTCAATACCTTCAGATGCTGGATGCGTTGGTAAACCTGGCATACGCATTATTTCGCCAGTAATAGGAATTAAAAAACCAGCTCCAGATGCAATCTCAATCTCACGTACAGTAATTATAAAATCTTTTGGTCTGCCCAGTAATTTAGGGTTATCGGACAATGATTTTTGAGTTTTGGCTATACAAACAGGTAAGTTTTCCAAACCAAGTTCCTTTATTCTGGTTAGTTGTCGTTTTGCATTGGTATTGTAATCTACATGTTCTGCGCCATATATTTTTTGGGCAATGGTTTCAATTTTTGTTTCAATACCCATGTTCCAATCGTAAAGCGGTTTAAATTTTGCTTTATTGGCTTCTGCAACTTCAATAACATGTTCGGCAAGTTTTAAGGCTCCTTTACCGCCTTTGGCCCATACATCAGCTACGGCAACTCTAATATTTTTAATCTTAGCTAAATCTTTTATGAGTTGAATTTCTTCTTTGGTATCAGATTTAAATTTATTGATAGCTATGATAGGAGTAACTCCGAATTGCTTAATATTTTCAAGATGTTTTTCCAAATTAGGAAGGCCTTGTCTCAGTGCCTCAACATTTGGTTCATTTAAAGTTTTTAAATCGGCACCTCCATGATACTTAAGGGCACGTATTGTTGTGGTTAACACGACAGCTTTTGGAGATATGTTGGCACTTTGGCATTTAATATCAAAAAACTTCTCAGCTCCTAAATCAAAGCCAAAACCAGCTTCAGTTACAGTATAATCAGAAAAAGACATTCCCATTAAAGTACCTATAACGGAGTTGGTGCCTTGAGCAATATTAGCAAATGGTCCGCCATGAATTATAGCTGGATTACCTTCAATGGTTTGTACTAAATTGGGTTTTATAGCATGTTTTAAAAGTGTGGCCATAGCTCCTGCGACTTTTAAGTCTCTTGCATATATGGGCTGTTTCGAAAATGTGTAACCTATAAAGATATTTCCCAGTCGTTTCTTGAGGTCACTAAGATCTTTTGAAATACATAAAATTGCCATAATCTCAGAAGCGGCTGTAATGTCAAATCCTGTTTCTCTTGGTATACCAGAAGATGTACCTCCAAGACCAACAATAATGCGTCGTAGCGCTCTGTCATTCATGTCTACAACACGTTTCCAAGTAATGGTTCTTGGGTCTAAGCCAAGAGAATTTGTTTTGCTTTGTATGTTATTGTCTATAACTGCAGCCAAAAGGTTATGCGCTTTTTCAATGGCTGAGAAATCACCAGTAAAGTGTAAGTTAATATCCTCTAGAGGCAATACTTGCGAATAGCCACCACCTGTTGCACCACCTTTTATACCAAAAACAGGACCTAAGGAAGGTTCTCTTAAAACAACAGTTGTTTTTTTGTTTAATTGGTTTAGGGCTTCAGATAATCCAATAGAAATAGTTGTTTTTCCTTCGCCAGCAGGAGTAGGTGAGATTGCAGAAACCAGAATAAGATTACTTTTCTTGGCTTTATTTCTGTTAATGCAAGACAAAGGAAGCTTGGCTTTATCATTACCATACATTTCAATATTATTTGGGTCAATACCAAACTTCTCAGCAATTTCGGTTATAGGCTTTAGTTTTACTTTTTTGGCAATCTGAAGATCAGTCATTTTTTTTAATATGAATTAATACAAATTCAAATTTAGACCTTTGGT
>JASBSE010000129.1 GCA_030149115.1 Winogradskyella sp.
TTTTGAGTTTATTTTTACTTCCCACGTTTTACTGCTTATTAATAATTTGGTAAAATTAAGGAAACATTTTAAGGTTTATCTTTGCTTTTGATGAAAAGGATTTTAGTTGCTCCATTAAATTGGGGTTTAGGACATGCCACAAGAAGCATTCCTATTATAAATGCTTTAATAGCAAATAATTTTGAACCTGTCATTGCAAGTGATGGTGAGGCTCTTAAACTATTAAAAAAAGAGTTTCCTCAACTTCAAGTTCTTGAGCTTCCTTCATACAATATTACGTATTCTAAAAAAGCTAACAGTTTTAAACTAAAGCTTATTAAAGATTCTCCAAGTCTTCTGAAAACAATAAAAAGAGAAAAAAATGTTACCGAAAGTCTTATAAAGTCTGAAAATATTTCTGGAATTATTTCGGACAATAGATTTGGTGTTAGAGACAAAAACATTCCTTCTGCTTTTATTACACATCAGTTACGTGTATTAAGCGGAAGCACAACTTGGTTAAGTTCTAAGTTTCATCAAAAAATAATTTCAAAATTTGATGAGTGCTGGGTTCCAGATCATACAGGAACAAGGAATTTAAGTGGAGACTTAGGGCATATTGAAGGATTTGAATCTTCTATTAAATACTTAGGTCCACTGAGTAGATTTGAAAAAAAAGATTTACAAAAAAAGTATGATCTTCTAGTTGTTTTATCTGGACCAGAACCTCAACGTTCATTTTTAGAAGTAAAATTGCTTGATGAACTACAATCCTATAATGGTAAAATTTGTTTTGTAAAAGGCCTTATTGAAAACGAACAGCGCAAAACACAAATTAACCATATTACAACCTACAATTTTATGGCAAGCAAAGAGCTTGAAACAGCATTAAATGAGAGCAAACTTGTTTTAAGCAGGTCTGGCTACACCTCCATTATGGATTATGCAAAGCTTGAAAAGAAAGCATTTTTAATACCTACACCAGGACAATTTGAACAAGAATATTTAGCGAGAAAATTTAAAGAGGAGCGTGTTGCACCTAGCTGTAAACAAAACGATTTTAAAATTGAAATATTGAATGAGATTGATAATTATTCAGGCTTTAAGTATTTGCAGTACGATCTTAACTATAAGAAATTATTCGGTCTTTTCTAAAGTAAACGAAAACTCACTACCCACTCCCAACTCGCTCTCTACATACATTTTTTCATCATGAGCTTCTATAATATGTTTCACTATAGATAAACCCAAACCAGAGCCGCCTTCTTTTCTAGAACCACTTTTATCAACTCTATAAAAGCGTTCAAATAAGCGAGGTACATTTTCTTTTTTTATACCCTCACCATTATCAGTTACTCTTACAATTGCTTTATTTTTTATAAGATTCTCTATACTTACTTCAGTTGTTCCTTTCTCCCTGCCGTATTTTATAGAATTAACTATTAAGTTAGTTAATACCTGCTGTATTCTTTCAATATCTGCGTAAACCATAATTGGTTCTGGATACTCCATATCAAAAGTAAGTGTAATTCGCTTTTTTGCAGCCTTCATCTCAAAAAGCTCAAAGACATTCTGAACAAGTTTCACAATATCAAACTTCTCTTTATTAAGACTAAGATCACCTACTTCAAGTTTGGTAATCATATCCAAATCTTTGATAATGTAGGTTAGACGTTCTACACCTTTGCTAGCTCTTTGCAGGTACTTCTTTCTTATTTTTTCATCATCTATACCACCATCTAACAATGTATCTATATAACCTTGAACCGTAAACAAAGGTGTTTTAAGTTCGTGTGAAACATTACCTATAAATTCCTTTCTATATTCTTCCCTTACTTTTAATGTTTCTATTTCTATTTTTTTGTCTCTGGCGTACTTATCAATCTCTTTTGTTAACGTTCCCATATCTGTTGTTATGGGCTGTCTCCTAAGACTTGTAGACTCTAAAAGCGTTAAATCATCATAGATTTTCTTAACTCTTTTGTAAATGAAACGCTCAACCCTATATTGGATAATTACAAAACATAATGAAAAGCAAATGAGAGGAAAAAAAACAACCTGCCAATTAAATGTGTGATAGTAGTATAAAAAAACACTCACAAGGAGTGTTGTAAAAATTGTAACATACAACGATGTTCTAAAAGCGAACTTATATGTTTTTTTTATATTTTTTTTCTGCATTAGTCTACAAACTTGTACCCAACGCCTTTTACAGTTTTAAAAGATTTATCACCAATCTTTTCACGAAGTTTTCTAATGTGCACATCTATAGTTCTTCCTCCAACTACGACTTCATTACCCCAAACTTTGTCTAAAATTTCTTCGCGCTTAAAAACTTTACCAGGCTTTGTTGCTAACAAAGATAATAATTCAAACTCTTTTCTTGGCAGAATAATTTCTTCTCCGTTCTTAGTAATTTTATATTCTTCCCTGTTGATTATTAAATCACCTATCTTAATAGACTCATTAGGGTTGTCTGTATCCTTAAGTCTTCTAAGCAAAGCTTTTACTTTGCTAACAAGCACTTTTGGTTTTATTGGTTTTGTTATATAATCATCAGCACCTGCATCAAAACCAGCAACCTGTGAATAGTCTTCGCCTCTTGCAGTTAAAAAAGTGATAATGGTATTATTTAACTTAGAATCCTGACGAATACGCTCACATGCTTCAATCCCATCCATCTCTGGCATCATAACATCTAGTATGATTAAATGTGGTTTGTGCTTCTTAGCTTTTTCAATAGCTTCTACACCGTTTTCACCCGTTATAACTTGGTAACCTTCTGAAGATAAGTTATAACCTACAATTTCTAAGATATCTGGCTCATCGTCTACCAATAGTATCTTAATGTCCTTTTTTTTCACTGTTAAGATAATTTTAAGCTTGGGTAAAGATAAAATATATCTCATTAAGTATGTCTTTTACAGAAATTGATAACAATTCTCTAACATTGAAATTTAATATTGTGATTTCAAAACAATTACTCAGATGTGGATGTTAACTTATTGTAAAAAAGCACATTGTTGACAAAAACACCCTCTAAAACTCAGTATTTGTTAGTATATTTACAATCTAATTTTTTAAAAATCAATTATGAAAAAACTTTACTTTTTACTTTTTGCTATGCTCAT
>JASBSE010000139.1 GCA_030149115.1 Winogradskyella sp.
AAGAAATAAGCATTATTTTTGAAGTATAAGTAACGATAAATTACACATGAAAAGAATATTAGTAACAGGTGGAGCGGGATTTGTGGGCTCACATCTATGTGAGCGTCTTTTAAATGAAGGAAATGAGGTAATCTGCCTAGATAATTATTTTACAGGGTCTAAGCGTAATATAGAGCATTTAATGGACCATCATTACTTTGAATTGGTAAGACACGATATTACCAATCCCTTTATGGCAGAGGTAGATGAAATATACAATTTTGCTTGTCCGGCATCTCCTGTACACTATCAGTATAATCCTATAAAAACAACCAAGACCTCTGTAATGGGAGCGATTAACATGTTAGGATTGGCCAAACGTGTTAAGGCTAAAATATTGCAGGCGTCTACAAGTGAAGTCTACGGTGATCCTACGGTACACCCACAACCAGAAAGTTATTGGGGAAATGTCAACCCTATAGGTCTACGTTCATGTTATGATGAAGGTAAGCGCTGTGCAGAAACGTTATTTATGGATTACCATAAGGAGAATAAAGTAAAGATTAAGATTATACGTATTTTTAATACCTACGGCCCAAGAATGCATCCACAAGATGGTAGAGTGGTATCTAATTTTATTGTGCAAGCTTTAAAGGGTGATGATATTACAATTTTTGGTGATGGTACCCAAACCAGAAGTTTTCAATATGTAGATGATTTAATTGAAGGAACTTTTAGGATGATGAATACTCCAGATCGTTTTATAGGGCCAGTAAATATTGGTAACCCAAAAGAGTTTACAATGCTCCAGTTAGCGGATGAAATTATTGACCTCACAGGTTCAAAATCTAAGATAACATACTTACCACTTCCAGAGGATGATCCAATGCAACGTCAGCCAGATATAAGTTTAGCTAAAAAAGAGCTAGACGGTTGGGAGCCAAAAATAAATTTAAGGCAAGGTTTGGAAAGTACTATTACCTACTTTGATGAATTATTAAGAACAGGGAACTAATCCTTTAATATAAGTGCAAAAAAAAAGTCTCTTTTGAAAGAGACTTTTTTTTTATTTCTATTTGTGTTTGAAAATTACCATAACGCAAATACAGCCTGTATGTGTGTTTGGTAATGGTTGTTGTCTAGTCCGCTTTCAGAATGATCCATTGCAAATTTACCAATAACTTGCGCTCTGATTCCAAATGTTTGTCTTCTGTTTAACCAAAACAAAACACCACCACCAAGGTTTAGGGAAATGTTAGTTTCATCTATAGAAAAGAAACCAACACCTGCGTTACCATAAAAGTCAATCCAATCAGCAGATGGGAAAATATGTTTACCAAAATAGTACTTAGCGTGTGTGTCAAATGAGTAATAGGTATAATCATCTTGAAGTTCTCCACCATCTATCTTATCACCTTTAGCAAATGAATTTAAGGTAAAGGCTTGTTCAATAGATAAGCCTGAAGTCCATCCCACTTCTATACCTAAAGAAATCGGTAGATTAATGGCCCAGTCTGTCATTCCATTTGCAGGAGATTGTGTTCCGGCACTGTTAACAGCATTAAGACCAACACTTCCAAACCATTCAGCAGAATCAGACTGGCTATAGGAATTGAATGTTAAAGTTAAAAGGGTTGTTAGTAAAAGTAATTTTCTCATAAAAAAATTTTTATTTAAAATTCAAAGTTAAACTTTATGGCTTATAAAACAAATAAAGACACAAAGTAATTTATTTTTTGATATAAATATATAATTAAGTGTTTTTCAAAACAGACCTAATATGCTTAAAAATTCGCTTTCTGTCTTTTAATAAAGCAGTTCTGTAATCTTTATTTTTTATAAAATGAGGGATTCTTCCCATAATTGTCCATAAAAAATCAGTAAGTTTTAAAATCTTATTCCATATTCTATAGAAACTGGGATGCTTCAATTTATAGCTATAAAACCAGGTTGTAAAATTTGCAGTCTTATAGGTTTTAGGAAAATCTTCAAAAAACAGACCTAGTATGCTAAAGTACTTTCTTATGACTTTAGGGCTTGTGCCCAGAATCACATGATCTTTATTGTTCAGAACCACACTGTCATAAGCAGATCTAAAATTTATGCTATTGTATAGGCTGCCTTTATCATTAACCTGATAGTTAAGGATATTGTGAAGCATCAAGTGTTTTGGAGACGGCAAAGCAATATGATTAATAGTCTGTTTAGAAGCCAGTATATTCGTGTTGCTCAAGGTATCTTCTTTGTAAGATACGAAGAGTTTTCTATGCAATTCAACAGCACATATATAGCTGTCGGTTTTTAATCTTGGTAAATGCTTATGCTCAAAAAAATCATTACCTAAGGTCTGTTCAATAGGATAGTAGCTGTTATCTTTTAATAACTGAAAAGCTAAATCAAGCTGGTCATTAGATATTAAGATATCAATATCACCCAGCATGCGTTCTGCTATGTCATCATAATAGTCACCAGAAATTAAAGCAGCCCCTTTTAAAAATACATGATCTATTTCATGAGTCTTCAATAACGCGGAGAGCGTGTTTACTTGATGTAATATTTGGAGATTTCTATGCTCATTGAGCGCAGTAATTTCTTTTAGATAAGTATCTAGCTCTTCGGGTAAAAGATGGGTAAGCTGTTTAGACTTTAAACGACAATAAATTGCCGGAAGTACAAGGTGTTTGCTGCCTTCAATCACAATGTTATCCCAATTAAATGCTTTGCTGCTAAGCGTTTTTTCTAATGTGTCTTTAGAAGACGTATAGCTCAGGATGTCTGCTATATTTTGATATGTCGTGGCAAGGTTACCCATTAGGAAGCATATGTCTGCACTAAATATAATTAATGGTTCTTAAACCGATTAAAGCATTTCGTTATTTCTTCAGTAACACTCTCTGTATCACTATAGGTTAATTGATAAACAGGTGTTTTAGATAACCAATCTAAAAACGACTTAGCATGCAGAGGATCTGGTGAAAGCCAAGACTCAGGGATTAGGGTTTCTAATGCCTCCTTTATAGAACGCAATTCAAGTGTGGTGTCGCTATCTTTAGTATAGTTTACCATAATAATTGCGCGGCAAGGGTAATGATCTTTATTAGGAGTTTTGCAAGGTAGGTATTTAATCACTCCTTTCGTCTTGTTAAAAACCATATCTGGAAGCTCATCAAAACCATTAACCAGTGGTCTCAATAAACTAAAGGCACCTTTTTTTATGGATATTGCTGAAGGGTTATGGTAAATATGAGAATCTGCAGCAAGCATGGGAGAGACATCATCAGCAACTAATTCAAAACCTTTAGCGGTCAATAAGGCGCATAAGGTACTTTTTCCTTTACCAGATGCACCAACGAATAAAATTGAGTTTTCGCCATCCGATATGGTTGAACCATGAAAAGTGCCCAGCCAATCCGATTCTTCGTTATCGTGAATAAAAGAAAGAAGTTCCATGGCAAACTTACCTTGTATGAAGTGGTAATTT
>JASBSE010000142.1 GCA_030149115.1 Winogradskyella sp.
CCAAAGTGGTAAAATAGTTTCTTTAAAACTCACACTTTTCTCTCTTATTTTTGAAAGATAGCGCGCCACATAAACCATTAAAACAACTGCTGCCAGTGTAGATGTTTGAAAGGACATATTTACGATTGGGATTTGTATCCAGCGACTTGTATTTGTTCCTTGAGAATTGGTTGAACCCTGCAAAATTGTAATCAAAAGGAGTACCAATACCACAGGAATCAACACCATAGAAAGCCCTTTAAAATACCTATACGGAATTTTATGAACCGCATACATAATAGCAAAACCTAACGACAAGTGCATAAAGTGCTTCACAAAAAAAGAAAAAGTGTTACCTGTACCACCAACATATGCCAAGTTGCTGGCAGCACTATAGACTGGTAAAAATGAGAAGATGGCCAATAGTGTTACTATTGCCCATATAGCCCTATCTCCTTTTATTTGTGAAAAAATATTTTGCACGCTTAACCTTTTATCGTTGAGTCCCTAATTCAACGTTTTAAATTTTTATAAGTTTCTTACCGCATCTTTAAATTGACGTCCACGATCTTCATAATTTTCAAATAAATCGAAACTAGCACATGCCGGAGATAACAATACATTATCACCTGCATCTGCCACTTTATAAGCAATCTTAACAGCCTCGCTCATATATTGTGTTTCAACAATAACATCCACCATATTTCCAAAGGCTTCGATTAGCTTTTTGTTATCTACACCAAGACAGATAATCGCCTTTACTTTCTCATTTACAAACTGAAACAATTCTTTATAGTTATTGCCTTTATCTACACCACCAACAATCCAAACTGTAGGTGCAGCCATGCTCTCTAATGCAAAATATGTTGCATTAACATTTGTAGCTTTAGAGTCGTTGATATACTGCACTTTATTTATTTTAAGCACATGCTCTAAACGATGCTCTACCCCTTGAAAGTTTTCTAAACTCTCTCTTATAGTTTGTTTTCTTATTTTAAGCAAATGTGCTACCGTAGAAGCAGCCATAGCGTTTTTAACGTTATGTTTACCCTCTAATGCTATGTTTTCTGTTGGCATAATTATCTTGTTGTTATCTATTGTTATTATTATATTATTGTCTTTATAGTAAGCTCCTTCTTCAATTGTTTTCGTAAGTGAAAAAGGCAACTTTTTGGATTGAATTTTATGGTTTTTCAACCAATCTGTAATCACCTCATCATCTGCATCGTAAATAAAAAAATCATCTTCAGTTTGGTTTTCTACAATTCTAAATTTTGAAGCGATATAGTTTTCAAACTTATAATCGTAGCGATCTAAATGATCTGGTGTAATATTGGTCAATACTGCAATTTTTGGTTTAAAATCACAGATATCATCCAACTGAAAACTACTTACTTCCAACACATAGTTCTCATGATCTTTTTCCAGAATTTGCTTTGCGAAACTGTCACCAATATTTCCTGCTAAACCAACATCTAACTCTTGTTTTAACAAATGGTGTATTAAGGTTGCTGTTGTTGTTTTGCCATTACTACCAGTAATCGCAACCAATGTTGCATTTGTATAGTTTGAAGCAAATTCAATCTCAGACACCACCTTAACACCAGCGTCTCGAATCTGTTTTACCAAATTCACTTTATCTGGTATCCCAGGGCTTTTCATTACGATGTCTGCATTCAGAATTTTAGATTCCGTATGCTGTTCATCTTCAAATTCAATCTCATTATTTAAAAGAACGTCTCTGTACTTTTCTTTAATCTTTCCTTTATCGGACACAAACACGTCATATCCTTTTGCCTTCCCTAAAAGCGCTGTACCTACACCACTTTCTCCACCTCCAAGAATCACAAGCCTTTTCATTACCTAATCTTCAATGTCACGATTGAAATGATAGCTAACAGAATACCTATAATCCAAAAACGTGTGACTATTTTACTTTCGTGATATCCTGATTTTTGATAATGATGATGAAGCGGAGACATCTTGAAAATCCGCCTGCCTTCACCATATTTTTTCTTGGTATATTTGAAATAACTTACCTGCATCATCACAGATAGGTTCTCAGCTAGAAAGATTCCACACAGCACAGGTATTAGCCATTCTTTTCTTACCGCTATTGCTATTACAGCAATTATTCCACCAATAGTTAAACTTCCTGTATCTCCCATAAATACTTGCGCTGGATAAGCATTGTACCACAAGAATCCTATGAGCGCCCCAACAAATGCAGCGATGTATATTGTTATCTCTTCAACTTGCGGGATATACATGATATTGAGGTATTTTGAAAAAATGATATTTCCAGATACCCAAGCAAAAATCCCCAAAGTCAATACAACGATTGCCGATGTTCCTGCCGCCAAACCATCTATACCGTCTGTAAGATTTGCTCCATTGGATACAGCCGTTACAATTATGATACTTACCAATACGAAGATGATCCAAGCATAACCTTCAAAATCTGGACTTATCCATGTGATTAAATTGGAGTAATCGAACTCATTATTTTTTACAAATGGAATGGTTGTTTTTGTTGATTTCTCAGCAACATCAAATAATTGCGCTTCTGGGATATTTGGATTTTCCGCCAACAATTGTTGCTGTTCTTGAAGTGGTAGCTCTTCTTTTATGGTTACATCATCATGAAAATATAAAGTCAACCCTACAATAAGGCCTAAGCCTACCTGGCCTAAAACTTTGAATTTACCTTTCAACCCTTCTTTATCATTCTTGAATTTTTTAATATAGTCATCAATAAAACCAATGGTTCCCATCCAAAGTGTTGTAATGATAAGTAGAATGATATAGATGTTTTCGAGCTTAGCCAATAACAACACAGGAAGTAACGTCGCTAGGATAATTATAAGCCCACCCATAGTTGG
>JASBSE010000147.1 GCA_030149115.1 Winogradskyella sp.
AAGGTGGTAAACTTGTTGTAAAGGTCAAAGACGGAATTAATCTAAGACCAACAAAGACTATTATTGTAACAATTCCTTATGAATCTATCAACTCTGTATCCTTAGCTGGCTCTGGTGATATTGAAAATTCAGGGACTATAACATCAGATCATTTTGATGTATCTATTGCAGGTTCTGGTGATATAGAATTAAATATCAGCTCTAATTCAGTTGAAAGCAGTATTTCTGGCTCTGGCGATATAGAGTTAAGTGGTTCTACCAAGGATTTAACGACAAAAGTAACAGGCTCAGGCGATTTTGATGGTAGCGATTTAGGCAGCACTAATGTCACTGCAAAAATCACAGGTTCTGGTGGTGCTAATGTGGTTTGTAATGGTGAACTTAAAGTAAGAATTACAGGCTCTGGTGATGTAAAATATTCAGGAAACCCAACAAACAAAGACACTAAAGTAACTGGCTCTGGTAGCGTTAGCAACTAGTGCCCAATCAATCAACCAAAAAGAAGAAAGGACAAGTGTTAGCTTGTCCTTTTTAGTTTCATCATCCATATATTATTTCTAATACGGAAATTAACTCCAGTTCATCATTTGAGATTTTAAACATGAATATAGAGGTTGAACCAAACTGAATTCTATTTTCGTATGAAGTCTTTTGTTTTGACTCAATAATTTCAGCAAAAAACACATTATTTTTTATTTCTGAAAAATAAATCTGCACTTTACCTCTCCTTCTTAAATTCATTTTTTTAAGACGCTCATTAATAAAATTCTCTTTTTGTTCATTGATTATGATAGTCTCGATTGATAAGTGCACATCAATGTTTTTTAATTCTTCAATAAACAACTTTCCCATTTTCTCAAAAACCACAACCTCACTAGACACATGAAATTGTTTTTTATTTTTAGTTATAGAGGAGTACTCTTTTGAATCAAGAATAGCATTCAAAGCTTTTTCATACTCTGAAATTCCTTCATTATTAAAAGGGCTGCTAACTAAAATCAATAAGAGTATAAATATTAGGCTTTTCATATTCTAAATAAATTACTTCGTTCCAGCTTCAAAATCTACTTTCCATTTTTCCCATTCGTCTAAGAAATAATTAAGAATAATTGGGTTGTCTAATGTATTCTGCTTAGTGTCTGCAATGGTAATATCCTTTGGAAAAATAAAGGCCTGTTCTATTTGGTTTGGGCTGAGATATTTTAAATCTTCAGGCAAAGCTTTAGTATCTACTTTACTGTTGTTTCCTTCATGTCTGGCAATAATAAATCCCCAATCTCCAAACGATGGTATGTAGGTATGATAAGGTTGTACGTCTTCAAAAACTGATGCCAAGGTATTGTTTATACAACTAAAGACTTTATTTGAGAAATAAATTTCACCAGATTGTGTTACAAAAACACCATCCTTTTTAAGATTTCGCTTTGCCATTAAAAAAAACTGCTTGCTGTACAATCTTGCCAAAGCCTGATTGGTTGGGTCTGGCAAATCTGCAATAATTACATCGTACTTTTCAGTATTATTAAACAGATAAGTAAACGCATCTTCTGGTATGAGATTTACTTTTTCATTTTTTGCTGCATTAGCATTAATGTCCTTTAAATACTTGTTCTCTTTTGCCAGATAAAACATGGTACTATCAATATCTACAACATCAACACGCTGCACAGAACTA
>JASBSE010000170.1 GCA_030149115.1 Winogradskyella sp.
TCAGTTTGTTGCAATAAGAAAGGTCGGCAGCGAAGTAATTTTAAAGACTAATTCAAAATAATTACTTTGATTGATGAAATTAAAGTTAACATGGTTATTTCATAAAAAGTAAGGCTTCCACTGCCTCCCTTTGCAATTGCGTAAGTAAAACAACCAACAAGACAGTAAACTTGGGGTAAGAATTATAAGACTTTACCTATGCCGACAGATAGTTACCTCTCATTTACCTTTTTAAAAAAATACATTTGAAACATTGAATATTAGATTCAATTTTGAGATAACATTTAAGAACCTATTTAGCATAATAAGATAAAGTTCTTAAACCTTTTGAAGATTAAAGTCTGAAACCTCTAGATTTAAAACCTAAAGAAAGGAAGGGAATAAAAAAATATTAAAAAAACAAGGTTAGGCTAATCGAAGAGACCTTATATAGGTAGAAGGTGTTTGATTCATTTGCTTTTTAAAAGCTTTGTTAAAGGTAACTTTATTGTTGTAACCAACCTCATAAGCTACTTCTATAATGTTGAGATTTCGTTTCTGATCTTCATCAAAAATATCAACAGCTTCTAATATTCTATATTGGTTTATTAAGTCATAAAAACTCATATCAAAATGCTCATTTATAACCTGAGAGGTATTATGCCGAGTAGTTCCGAGCATTTCAGAAAGTGTCTCTAAACTTATACTATTATTTTTATAAACCTTTTGATGGGTTAACAAATCAACCAATCTATCTTTCAACTCACTAGAGTAACTTTCTGTAAGATTAGATTTTTCATACTTAATTGGTAAATTACTTAATCCAAAGGTATTTCCATTAGCATTCATAATAATTTCTGGCCTTAGCCCAGACATTAGTGCCATGTAAATAATCATAGCTATCATAAAAACAGATTTCAGATAATCAAAAGGTAAATAATCTACCAATCTAACCACAACGGCACCATGAAGCAAATACGCAAAAGCATAGCAAACAAAAATAATCATGATACTTCGTTCCCATAGCACTCTACTTTTTACTTCAGAATTACTGTCTTTTGCGTTTTTCTTTTTGTTTCTGTAGACAAGATAAATTCCAATTGCATATAGACATAACGATAAAGACTTTATAACAACCAAAACTTTTCTACCAAGATGAACAGACTCTGTATTATCTATTAACAAATTAAATTTTTCTGTAGCACTTAAACTGTAGTAAGGCATTAACCAAAAGATGAGCAAAACCGTTGGTATTAAGTGTACCGCATCTTTAATTGATATTCTATAGTTTTCAACCACCCTTTTAAAATAAAAATAAAGAAGGGGACCATATAGAAAAGAAAATGGTGTAGATATATAAAATGAATGTGGAAACATTAGATTGTAATTAGACATAAACAAACTAATGTGTAACATAAAAAAAGAATGAAACAGGATAAAAGAACCGATTAAACATACCGAAGTTTTATCCAAATTCCTTTTAGCAAAAAGGATTATAACAATAAAAATTCCGATAATACCTGTTAAAGCATGTATTAAAGCTAAAAAATTAAAATGAGGTTTGTATCCTTTCTTTAACTTACTGTAAGCCGTTGTACTTTTTATGTCAGAAAATACATGGTCGTTAAGAATAGATAAATCTTGTGTATCCGTTATGTATTTTTTAATATGCTGGGAAGCTTTATCTGAATTTTTATTTTCGGAATAAAGTATTGCCAATGTTTTAGTAACTGCAATTGAGTCACTTGTGCTATTAGACAAAAGAGTTTCATTGATTTTTATAAGGTCAGCTCGTTCTACAGAATCCTTTACTTTCTGGACTTTTAATATACTATCTAACCCTTTTTTAGATAGTGTTTCTATGTTAATTTTAGAGTCCGAATTATTGTAGGAAGAGGCATAACTCTTATTAAAAAACAAGAGCAAGGCAAGCAATAAAAATATATGCCTTTGAAATACCATTTTTAAGAATTTAGTTGATTATAACTTTACAGTTAGTTTTAAAGTTATAGCTATCAGTCGTAATAAGTTCTTAAAAATTTCTTAAATGGGTAAAAAAAGTGTAAAAACCGATAAAAGTTTACCTTTCTAAGGACATAAAATCTCTATGAAAAAATAAGCTAAAACACTGATTATCTTGCCAATTGGCAATCTTCACAATCTTTAACTTCACCGTAGTAAGTTTCGCGATATTTATGAAGGGTTTTGTAAGGAATACTTAAGAATTGTTTCTTAATGTAAGTAACTTTTGTGGATAGCACACCCATCTTTTTTGAGAATCTACCTTCTTGTTTTGTTTCTCTTTTTACGCTTATCAATTTCATTATAATCCATTTATCATTTAATACAAAACAACAAAGACCAGCAAGCAATCCCAAGAAATATATGTTAAATCCTAGTTAAGCCTATTTGAGATTATCATATTGAAAATCAGACACTAAAATCATTAAGATATTCTTAATGAAATTTCTGCATCATTAATAGATTTGTAATAGAAAAAATGTAAAGAATACTTAGTTTTTGTAAATAATGCCTTCTTTCATTACAAAAACAACATTTTCCATTGTGGAAATATTCTTTGTTGGGTCATCATTTACCGCAATGATATCTGCAATAAAACCGTCTTTTATTTGACCTAGTTTATCTTCCATTTTAAGAATCATTGCATTGGTAACTGTAGCACTTTGAATGGTCTCGATAGCTGGCATTCCTGCTTCAACCATATAACCAAACTCCTTTCCGTTTTCACCATGGTAAAAAACTGCAGCATCGGTTCCAAAAGCAATACCAACACCTGCTTTATATGCTCTACCAAACATATCTTGAATCTTAGGCCCAATATTTAATGCTTTTGGCACAACAACTTCTGGGTAGTAGCCTGGTATCTTAGCTTTATCGGACACAAATTTACCTGCAGTAATTGTTGGTACCAAGTAAACATCATGTATCTTCATAAGGGTCATGGTTTCATCACTCATTAAAGTACCATGCTCAATAGTTTTTACTCCCCCTAAAATAGCCCGCTTCATACCTTCATCGCCATGAGCATGTGCCGCAACATGAAATCCATAATCTTTAGCTGTTTCACAGATGGCTTTTATTTCTTCAAC
>JASBSE010000175.1 GCA_030149115.1 Winogradskyella sp.
AATGTTAGCAAAAAAGGCTGAAAGAATTAATTTCTCTTCTATTGTAAATAGAACAGATTACCCAGACTTTTTGGATATTCAAATTAAATCCTTCCAGGATTTTTTCCAATTAGAAACAAAGTCAGAAGCAAGAGAAAATGAGGGGTTGTACAATACCTTCATGGAAAACTTCCCTATTACAGATACTCGTAATCAATTTGTATTAGAGTTTTTAGATTACTTTATTGATCCTCCACGCTATACTATCGAAGAGTGTATAGAAAGAGGTTTAACATACAGTGTTCCTTTAAAAGCTAGATTAAAGTTATACTGTACAGACCCTGAACACGAAGATTTCGAAACAATTGTTCAAGATGTATATTTAGGTACAATTCCTTACATGACGCCTAGCGGTACTTTTTGTATCAATGGAGCTGAGCGTGTAGTTGTATCTCAGTTGCACCGTTCTCCAGGTGTATTCTTTAGCCAGTCATTCCATGCTAATGGTACTAAGTTATATTCTGCAAGAGTAATTCCTTTTAAAGGGTCTTGGATTGAATTTGCTACAGATATCAATAGTGTGATGTATGCTTACATTGATAGAAAGAAAAAATTACCAGTTACAACGCTTTTCCGTGCTATTGGTTTTGAGCGTGATAAAGATATTTTAGAAATCTTTGATCTTGCAGAAGAAGTGAAAGTTTCTAAATCTGGTTTAAAGAAAGTTATCGGTCGTAAACTAGCTGCCCGTGTACTTAACACATGGCATGAAGATTTCGTAGATGAGGATACAGGTGAAGTTGTATCTATCGAACGTAACGAAATTGTATTAGATCGTGACACAATCGTAGACAAAGATAATATTGAAGAAATCCTTGAGGCAGGTGTAAAAACAGTTCTTTTACATAAAGAAAGTGCACAACAAGGAGATTACGCAATTATTCACAATACATTACAAAAGGATCCAACAAACTCTGAAAAAGAAGCTGTTGAACACATCTATCGTCAATTACGTAATGCAGAGCCGCCAGATGAGGAAACTGCACGTGGTATAATTGATAAATTATTCTTCTCAGACCAACGTTACTCTTTAGGAGAAGTAGGTCGTTATAGAATGAACAAGAAATTAGGTTTAGATATTGGAATGGATAAGCAAGTTCTTACCAAAGAAGATATCATAACTATCATAAAATATTTAATTGAGTTAATTAACTCTAAAGCAGAGATTGATGATATAGATCACTTATCTAACCGTCGTGTACGTACAGTAGGTGAGCAGTTATCTTCTCAGTTTGGTGTTGGTTTAGCTCGTATGGCACGTACAATTCGTGAGCGTATGAATGTTCGTGATAACGAGGTGTTTACTCCAATAGATTTGATTAATGCTAAGACATTATCGTCTGTAATTAATTCTTTCTTTGGTACAAACCAGTTATCTCAGTTTATGGATCAAACCAATCCATTAGCAGAGATTACTCACAAGCGTCGTTTATCAGCTTTAGGACCAGGTGGTCTTTCAAGAGAAAGAGCAGGTTTCGAGGTACGTGACGTTCACTACACGCATTACGGACGTCTATGTCCTATAGAAACACCTGAAGGTCCAAACATTGGTTTGATATCTTCATTAGGTGTTTATGCGAAGGTAAATTCAATGGGATTCATTGAAACTCCGTATAGAAAAGTAGAAAATGGTGTAGTTGATATTAAAAACGCACCAACATACTTAAGTGCAGAGGAAGAGGAAGAAATGATGATTGCTCAGGCAACTGTTGAAGTTGATGACAAAGGTAAAATTCAGCATGATAAAGTAATTGCACGTCAAGAGGGTGATTTCCCTGTGATTGAGCCAACAAGTGTAAATTACACGGATGTTGCACCAAACCAAATTGCTTCTATTTCGGCATCTTTAATTCCATTCTTAGAGCATGATGATGCAAACCGTGCCTTAATGGGATCTAACATGATGCGTCAGGCAGTTCCATTATTAAGACCTGAAGCACCAATCGTTGGTACTGGTTTAGAGCGTCAAGTAGCATCAGATTCTAGAGTATTAATAAATGCTGAAGGAGAAGGTGTTGTTGAGTATGTAGATGCTCAAAAAATCGTAATCAAGTACGAGCGTACAGAAGAAGAAGCTATGGTAAGCTTTGATAGCGATGTTAAAGAATACCCTCTAGTAAAATTCAGAAAAACAAACCAAGGTACATCTATTAACTTAAAACCAATTGTTAGAAAAGGAGATAAAGTTTCTAAAGGTCAGGTTTTATGTGAAGGTTATGCAACTCAAAACGGTGAATTAGCACTTGGTAGAAATATGAAAGTAGCCTTTATGCCTTGGAAAGGGTATAACTTTGAGGATGCGATTGTAATTTCTGAAAAAGTTGTTCGTGATGATATCTTTACATCTATCCATATCGATGAGTACTCTCTAGAAGTTAGAGATACAAAATTAGGAAACGAAGAGTTAACTAATGATATACCAAATGTTTCAGAAGAGGCTACTAAAGACTTAGATGAAAACGGTATGATTCGTGTTGGTGCTGAGATTAAGCCAGGTGATATCTTAATTGGTAAGATTACACCAAAAGGTGAGTCTGATCCAACACCAGAAGAAAAATTACTTCGTGCGATTTTCGGTGATAAAGCAGGTGATGTAAAAGATGCATCTTTAAAAGCATCTCCATCATTAAATGGTGTTGTAATTGACAAGAAGTTATTTGCTAGAGCCGTAAAAGATAAGCGTAAGAGAGCTCAAGATAAAGAAGATATCGAGAAGTTAGAAGATGCTTATGATAACCGTTTTGATGACTTAAAAGCAATTTTAGTCGAAAAACTTTTTAATATCGTTAACGGTAAAACTGCACAAGGAATCTATAATGATTTAGGTGAAGAAATTATACCAAAAGGTAAAAAGTATACCTTAAAAATGTTAAATGCTGTAGATGATTATACGCACTTAACATCTGGTAAATGGACAACTGATGATCATACAAATGAACTTGTTGCAGATTTAATCCACAACTATAAGATTAAAGAAAATGATCTTCAAGGATCATTAAGACGTGAGAAGTTTACAATCTCTGTAGGTGATGAATTACCAGCAGGTATCATAAAGCTTGCTAAAGTTTACATCGCTAAGAAGCGTAAACTAAAAGTAGGTGATAAGATGGCAGGTCGTCACGGTAACAAAGGTATTGTTGCGCGTATTGTTCGTCAAGAAGATATGCCATTCTTAGAAGACGGAACACCTGTAGATATTGTATTAAATCCACTTGGTGTACCTTCACGTATGAACATTGGTCAGATTTATGAAACTGTTTTAGGTTGGGCAGGTCAGAAGTTAAACAGAACTTATGCAACTCCAATTTTTGATGGTGCAACATTAGATCAGATTAATGGCTTTACAGATGAAGCTGGTGTACCAAGATTTGGTCATACTTATTTATATGATGGTGGTACAGGAGATCGTTTTGACCAACCTGCAACAGTAGGTGTAATCTATATGATTAAGCTAGGTCACATGATTGACGATAAGATGCACGCACGTTCTATAGGTCCTTACTCATTAATTACGCAACAGCCGTTAGGTGGTAAGGCACAATTTGGTGGTCAGCGTTTTGGTGAGATGGAGGTATGGGCACTTGAAGCTTATGGTGCATCAAGTACTTTACGTGAAATCTTAACTGTAAAATCAGATGACGTAATTGGTAGAGCTAAAACTTACGAAGCTATCGTTAAGGGTGAGCCAATGCCAGAACCTGGACTTCCAGAATCATTCAACGTACTTATGCACGAATTGAAAGGTTTAGGATTGGATATTAGATTAGAAGAATAAAAAAATAGTAGGCAGTCGTCAGTATACAGTTAAAGATGTATACTGAAGACTGAAGACTGAATACTATAAAATAACATGGCAAGAAAACAAGATAAGAATACAGTACAGAAGTTTAATAAAATTTCTATTGGTTTAGCATCTCCAGAATCTGTTTTGGCAGCTTCTCGTGGTGAAGTATTAAAGCCAGAGACTATCAATTATCGAACTCACAAACCTGAACGTGATGGTTTGTTCTGTGAGCGTATTTTTGGTCCTGTAAAGGATTTTGAATGTGCTTGTGGTAAATATAAAAGAATACGTTACAAAGGTATTGTTTGTGACCGTTGTGGTGTAGAAGTAACAGAAAAGAAAGTACGTAGAGATAGAGTAGGACACATTAATTTAGTGGTGCCAGTGGCTCATATCTGGTATTTCCGTTCGTTACCAAACAAGATTGGTTACCTTTTGGGATTA
>JASBSE010000176.1 GCA_030149115.1 Winogradskyella sp.
ACCTGCTTTCTTGGTAAAAGCGGTTTCAGGAGCACCTATTATTGCAGATGTATCGGCAAACTTTTGGTATAAAAAGAATTTAACTGCTGGTCTAGCTTATAGATGGGATGATTCTGTTAGTGCACTTGTAGGTTTTCAAGCCACACCAGGAATGTTTATTGGTTACGGATATGATCTAACTACAACAGGATTAAATAACTATAACAGCGGGACTCACGAAATAACTTTAAGATTTGAAGTTAAGCGATTAGGTAGAATTTTATCACCACGTTTCTTCTAAAAATAAGACTATGAGAACAATTTCAAGATATATAAGTTTAGTTTGTGCAGGTATGTTTGCTTTATCTGCTTTTGCTCAAAACGGTAAAATAAAAAGTGTAGAGGATGACTATAAAGATTTTGCCTATGTAAAAACTAGTGAAGTCCTTCTCGAAGTAGCGAATAAAGGCTATAAGTCTGCAGAGCTTTTTCAGAAGTTAGCGAATTCCTATTACTTTAGAAATGATATGGAAAACGCTGCCAAATGGTATGGTGAGTTATTTACTATGAATGATGTGATTGATCCTGAATATTATTTTAGATATGCTATGGCTCTTAAGGGAATAGAAGACTACAAAGAATCAGATAAGTGGATGAAAAAATTCAATGAGCTCAAACCAGATGATATGAGGGGAAGGGCTTTTCTTTCTAAAGTGGATTATAAATCTAACATTGAAGAGTTGAGTAGAGATGATATTGAGCCTCATAATTTGGAGATTAATACAGAGCTTTCAGATTTTGGTACTACAGAATATGAAAACGGAATTGTGTTTGCATCAGCTAGAGGTGGTGGTCGAAAATATCGTTGGAACGAAGAACCATATTTAGATTTGTATTCGGCTGAGAAAACAGAAAGTGGTTTTGGAGAAGCCAAAGAAATCGAAGGAAAAGTAAATACAAAATATCACGAGTCTAGTGCAGTATTTTCACCTAATGGAAAATATATGTTCTTTACAAGAAATAACTTCTATAGATTAAAGTATAAAGAAGATGGCACAGGAGTTAATAGACTGCAATTGTATAGAGCTACTTTGAGTGAAGATGGTACTTGGGACGAAATTCATAAAGTACATTTTAACAGTGAAGATTACAGTGTTGCGCACCCAACATTAAATTTAACAGGAACACGTTTATATTTTGCTTCAGATATGCCAGGTACATTTGGACAGTCTGATATTTTTGTAGTAGATGTAAATGATGATGGTACACTAGGCAAACCAGAAAATTTAGGCCCGTCAATAAATACCGAAGGACAAGAATCATTTCCATTTATGGATACAAGTGGTAATCTATTCTTTTCTTCAACAGGTTTTCCAGGATTAGGTGGCTTAGATGTTTTCAAATCTGAAGAATTAGACCAAAAAGTTGAAGGTGGTTCTAATAGAAATTTTCCAATTGAAAATGTTGGAAAACCAGTAAATAGTTCTGCAGATGATTTTGGTTATTACGAGAATTTAGTGACAAAGCGCGTTTATTTTAGTTCAAACAGAGAAGGAGGTAAAGGTAGCGATGATATCTATACGTTTGAAGTACCAGAATGTGAGCAATTAGTATTTGGTACTGTTCAAGATAGTAAGACAGACGAACTTATTCCTGATGCTACAGTTATTTTATTTGATAGTGAAGGAAAAGAAATAGAGCGTAAAACTGTTGGCGAAGATGCAGCTTTTGAGTTTGAGTTAGATTGTGAAATGGAATATCTTATTAGAGGTGAAAAAGAGACTTACATCTCTGATGAAAAACGTTTCACCACACCTAAGAAAAAACAAGAGTTACAATTGCAATTACTCTTAGAAAAAGATGTTCAAGAAATCAATCCTTGCGATGATTTAGCTAAGATTTTAGATATTCCAATTATTTACTTTGACTTCGATAAGTCTAATATTAGATATGATGCCGAAATAGAGCTGCAAAAAGTATTAGCTGTACTGAACAAATATCCAACAATGAATATAGATATTCGTTCGCATACAGATTGTAGAGGACCGGCAGATTATAATGAAAAACTATCTGATAGAAGAGCGAAATCTACACGTCAGTATTTAATAGATAATGGCATTGCAGCAGAGCGTTTAACAGCTAAGGGTTATGGAGAATCGCAATTAGTCAACGACTGTGGTTGTGAGCCAACAAACGAATCTAGCTGTTCTGAAGAAGAACACCAACTTAACAGACGTAGTGAGTTTATTATTACAAGTATAAATGGTAAATCTTGTGACGATAAAGAATAAGACTTTAAGGAGATAGAAAATAAGAAAATAGCCGTTTAAGTAATTAAACGGCTATTTTTTATGAAATCCTTTACCTTTTTTAGACCTTTAGGAGTTAATTTTGCTTTATGATAGAAGAACAAGTCATCCTTGTAGATGAAAACGATAATCAAATTGGTTTAATGCCAAAAATGGAAGCACATGAAAAAGCATTACTTCATAGAGCTTTTTCAGTATTTGTCTTTAATGATAATAACGAGTTAATGCTTCAACAACGCGCATTGCATAAGTACCATTCACCAGGTTTATGGACCAATACGTGCTGTAGTCATCAACGAGAAGGAGAATCTAATTTAGAAGCAGGAAAAAGACGATTACAAGAGGAAATGGGCTTTGTAACAGAATTGGAAGAAACAACTTCATTTATATACAAAGCACCTTTTGATAATGGATTAACAGAGCACGAGTATGATCATATTATGATTGGATATTATAATGCCGAGCCAAACATTAACGAAGATGAAGTTGCAGCTTGGAAATGGATGAATATAGAGGACGTTAAGGTTAATATGGCACAACACCCTGATAAATATACCGCTTGGTTTAAAATTATTTTCGATAAGTTTTATGAATTTATAAACGTAAAAAAATCATGAAAGTAACAGTACACAGAAAAGCACATTTTAATGCCGCTCACAGACTTTATAGAAAAGATTGGAGCTTTGAGAAAAACGATGCTATTTTTGGTCTGTGTAATAATCCTAACTTTCATGGTCATAATTACGAGCTTATAGCTAGCGTAACAGGAAATATAGATCCTGAAACAGGTTATGTTATAGACGTAAAGATTTTAAAAGACATCATTAAATCTGAAGTAGAAGATGCTTTTGATCATAAGAATCTTAATATTGAAGTGCCAGAATTTCAAGACCTAAATCCAACTGCCGAAAATATTGCTGTAGTTATTTATAATAAAGTAAAAGCCAAATTAGACCCTAAATTTCACTTAGAAATTACACTGTACGAAACACCACGTAATTTTGTAACCTATTCAGGAGAATAATTAATGAAGAAGCTTTATCCTTTAAAATTTAAACCCATATTAAAAGATAAAATATGGGGAGGTACCAAACTCACAGAACAGTTTAATAAACCATCTAATTCGAATCAATTAGGAGAAAGTTGGGAAATTAGTACTGTGCCAGGAGATGTTTCTGAGGTCGTAAATGGCGAGTTTAAATCTCAAAATCTTCAGGATTTACTAGAGTTATACAAAGGCGATTTAATAGGAGATAAGAATTACAAGAGATTTGGAAATAACTTTCCTTTACTCATTAAGTTTATTGATGCCAAACAAGATTTAAGCATTCAGTTACACCCAGATGATGAGTTAGCAAAGAAGCGTCATAACTCTTTTGGTAAAACCGAAATGTGGTATGTTATGCAAGCTGATGAGAATGCGAACCTCATTGTAGGATTTAACCAAGAGATAGATGGTAAAACCTACTTAAGGCATCTTGAAGAAAAAACTCTAACCGAAATTTTAAATTTTGATAAAGTAAAAGCTGGAGACACTTATTTTATAGAAGCAGGTCGTTTACATGCTATTGGAGCAGGAGTCTTGTTAGCAGAAATACAGCAGACAAGTGATGTTACTTATCGCGTTTATGACTGGGATCGTGTAGATGAAGAAGGTAACGAGCGCGAATTGCACAATGATATAGCAATAGATGCTTTTAAATTTGATTTAAAAGACGATTTCAGAATTAATTATAATAAAGAAAAGAACGCCTCAAACAAAATGGTAAGCTGTCCTTTTTTTACAACAAACTTTATCGAATTAGATTCAAATTTAGAAAAGGAAAACATCCACGACTCATTTCTAATATACATGTGTGTAGATGGAGAAGTAGAAGTTGTAACAGAAGATACAAAAGAAGTAATTTCAAAAGGCGAAACAATTCTTTTGCCAGCTGTAGTAAAAGATTTTACATTAAACTCTAAAAACGCAAAACTACTCGAAGTTTACGTTTAAAAAATAATAAAAGTAAAGTAAGGATTCCGTACATTTGTACCCAAATTAACATAGATTATTATGGCAAATAAGAGAGATTTAAAAAAAGACATCAATTACGTTTTTGGTGATATTATTGAAGCGGTTTATTACTGGGAATTAGAAAATTCAGAAAAGCCGACTAAGGAGAGTGAGGCTATTATTGATGATGCAATTGCGTCTTTTGACGAATTAATTGCTCGTGTAAATGATAGAAGCGTAGAAGGTAAAAAAGCTCATTTTAAGGCAATTAATAGCGACCTAGAATCTAAAGGTAGAGCGTTAATTGAAAGAATTAATAAATTAAAATAAAAGTACTTGCAAAATTGAATTTTAGGTTTAATTTTGCGACCGCTTTGCCGATGTAGCTCAGCTGGCTAGAGCAGCTGATTTGTAATCAGCAGGTCGTGGGTTCGAGTCCCTCCATCGGCTCTGTAATAGAAACTCTAATTGCTTATGCAGTTAGAGTTTTTTGTTTTCTAACATTAAATTCTCAATACATGTATTAGGTTTTTTATAAAGAACATAAAATAAAAAAGCTCTAATTATTAATTAGAGCTTCTTGTTTATTAAAGATTATTTATTTCTATTTAGAGCTTCTTTCAGCAATAACCTCTCCGAGTTTTTTACCGTAAAATGAATTTTTAATATTCTCGGTTAAATTATTATAAACAGAATCTATATATACTGGATTTGCAGAAGGAATTTCATATAAAGCTAAGTAAGGAGCAATAATATTATCCTTATTATTTAAAGCAAACTGAATAGTATAAGAATACTTACGCTTAAACAGGATTTGAGAAGCTCTGTTTAATGAATCTGAAGCTATACTGTCTTGATCTCTTTGAGCTATTAAATTAGCTTCTATAAGATCTAAATTTTGGTCATTAAACTTGGACATTATTTTGGTGTACTCGTTTAATAGATCTTGTTGTTTTGAACCTTTAATTTCGGCATCATAATTAAAATTCTTTAATGTCGTTTTTATCTCAGTAACACCTTTGTCTGCAAAAAACGGTATATAATGCTCTTCACCATCGTTCTTAAATAATTTAAGATAGAGTAGTATAGGCTCTTCTATATTTGTTTTCAATGTAAATTCTGGTTGGCCCGAAATAGACATAGAATCAAGGTTTACAATGGTTGAGTCACCTTCTTTTTGAAGATAGACTACCCCTTTTTTTAATCCTTTGATAGTTCCTTTTAAAGTAAAGTTTGTGTCATTATCACTTCCGCAAGAAACAATAAGTAATAGTAATGCAAAAAGGCTTAACGTTTTATAAAGATTAGTCATGTTTAGATTAAATTTTTAGGTGCGCAAATATCATATTTTGAAATTAAATATACTAACCACCAGCTGCTAATTGCATTAAAATTGTACAGCCGATTGCAGCAATAGTTCCAACAGCATAACCAAATACAGCTAATAAAACACCAACCGTAGCCAGAGAAGGATGAAAGGCAGAAGCTACAATTGGGGCAGAAGCTGCACCACCAACATTAGCTTGACTACCTACAGCGAAGAAGAAGTAAGGAGCTTTAATAAGTTTTGCTACCAAAATGAGTAATAATGCATGTATAGTCATCCAAACAATTCCTATTATTATCAATTGCCAATTATCAAAAATTAAGGTAAGATCCATCTTCATGCCTATAGTTGCAACAAGAATATAAATAAACACACTACCAAATTTACTGGCACCTGCTCCTTCATAATTTTTAGCTTTTGTAAAGGATAAAAGAATAGCTATAATAGTAGATATGCTTATCATCCAAAAGAACGAAGAGTCTAAAAAGGTGAATACATTTCTAGTGGTTTCAGATTGTATATTGCTCACTATACCTTTAAAAAATGGCGCCAGATAACCAGCACATAAATGTGCAATACTTACAGTTCCGAAAGCTATGGCAACAATAATCATAAGATCGGTAAGTGATGGGTTTCGTTTTACTTTTTCTGAGAATTGTGTTACTTTTTCTTTTAAGCTTTCAATAGATGATGTATCCGCTTTAAGCCATTTGTTAATTCTATCTCGTTTCCCAATACCAAATAATATTACAGCCATCCAAATGTTGGCAACTACAATATCTACGAAAACCATTCCTCCATACAATTTTTGGTTATAGCCATAAATCTCTAGCATGGCTGTTTGGTTGGCTCCGCCACCAATCCAACTTCCTGCTAAGGTAGAAAGTCCTCTCCATACAGCATCTGCACCAGCTCCACCAACTGCTTCTGGGTAAATTAATGCTACTATTAGAATAGCTATTGGACCACCAATTACAATTCCTAAAGTACCTGTAAAGAACATGGCTAGCGCTTTCCAGCCGAGGTTAAATACTGCTTTTAAGTCTATGCTTAACGTCATTAACACTAATGCAGCAGGTAACAAATAGCGACTGGCAACGTAATATAAGCTAGAGCTGTGTTTTAGTATTGTTTTGTCATCAGAAATACTTTCCCATTCTGGTGATATTAAGCCAGTTGTTGTTAAAACTGCAGGTAACATATAAGCGACAAATAATCCAGGAATAATTGTGTAGAATTTTTTCCAAAAACCTTTACCTATTGACTCTGTGATAAAAACTAATCCAAGAGCAATCATTAAGAGTCCAAAAACTATAGTATCCTTTGTAAATAATGGAGCTCTTACAATAGCAGTTGATTTTTTGTTATCAACTTTAATATTTAGGGTTTCATCTTTATTTTTAAAAGAAATATCTACTATATCAATAACATTCTTATTAATAAAGCTTTCATCTGCTTTGACAATAACTTCCAAAAATTCTTCATCTGCTAAGTAATAAGACTTTTCAGATTCAAATTCTAGTGACACGGTAAAATCTGAAACTTTTTTGACTTTAAAATTTTCAAGTGTTTCTTTAGTGAGTATATCTTTTATTTTAGCTAGTGAATCTTTAGCTTTTAACTTAAAAGAGAAGCTAGTGAATGTAATACTATCTTCTATATTTACAGGAATTATAAAAGCTTTTGAGCTGCTCTCGTCAACACTCTCTATTGTGATTTGTGCTTCTGAAAAATTAGAAAAAAATACTATGAATAAGAGTAAAATGTTGAATTTAGAAATTGCTTTCATGAAAGAATTTTAGTTTTCGCAAAATACCAAAATAAAGGGCAATAAAAAAGTGACTGTTTCCAATCACTTTTCTTCATCTGGTTTATCTTTCTTTTTGGGTTGCCTGTTGTGTTCTTTTAGATACTGCATAAGCATCCATTCTATTTGTCCGTTGGTACTACGAAATTCATCTGCGGCCCATTTTTCAATGGCTTTTAGCATGTCTTCATTTATTCGTAATGCAAAGGCTTTTTTCTTAGACATCAGTATTTAATTTTGTTTTGTAAGCTTCTAATACGCGAATGGCATCTTCTTTTTTCTGAGTGCCAATTAATAATTTTTTACCATTTTTTAGTTGGAGTTGTATGCCAATATCTCCAGATACATTGATGGCTCTTCCTTTAGATTTATTCCATAGTGCGCCACCTTTTAATCCCCAACCACCAAACTCTGTAATAGCATCGTAAGTTCTAACATTGGCAGTTTTTATTTCGGTCCATGGTAATAATTTAAATTTTAATTGAAACGGAAAGAATTTATAGTGAATGCCTTCGTCATCAATCCTTGTATATAATTTAAAAACGAAAATAAAGCTTGAAGCAACGATTATTAAAGCCAGAATACCTATAAATTCAGAAGTGGTAAAAGAGTCTGGATTATCTAGATATTCTTTAGTAATTACAAACAAAGGAACTATTGTACTCACAATTATGAGTACAATAATCCATGTTTGGTTAAATCGTTGTTCTTCTTTAAAAATTCGCATTATCTATTTTTATCGCGTTCTAAGACTACACTTGCCCATCCTTGTCCAATAAACTTAACACTCCAGCCTTCTCTTGCATGTTGATTTAGAATGTCTTCAAAATTTTGAAATCTGTTTCTAAATCCTAGTTTAGGTTGTATGACTTTATATTCTTTCATCTAATTTTTGATTTTATAACGAATATGTTCTTTTGTTCTTTGACTGTAAAGTTTGCTTTTGATTGATGTTTGCCAAATACCCATTATGGGTTTAATGACTTAAAGTTCCGGTATTAACTACTGGTGCAGCTTCTTTATCACCACAAAGTACCACCATTAGATTACTTACCATTGCAGCTTTACGTTCTTCGTCTAATTCTACAATTTCATTTTTGTTAAGTTCTTCAATTGCCATTTCTACCATACTTACAGCACCTTGTACAATCTTATGTCTGGCAGCCACAATAGCTGTAGCTTGTTGACGCTTTAGCATGGCATTTGCAATTTCTTGTGCATACGCTAAGTATCCGATACGTGCTTCTAAAACTTCAATTCCAGCAATAGATAAGCGCTCATCAATTTCTTTTTCTAAAGCTTC
>JASBSE010000178.1 GCA_030149115.1 Winogradskyella sp.
AGTGATGTTCCTGTTTTTAAAACAGGTTGAATCACGAAGTCGCCTTCATCTAAAGTTGGTACAAATTCACCACCCATTTTACTAAATAAAAAGATGCTGATAGCTAGTAGAATTCCTGCTAAACTCACCACGATTTTTTTGTTTTGTAACGCCCAATGTATTGATGGTTTGTACCAAGAGTTAAGCGCTTTCATTAACCTAACGGAAATGTTTTTTTCGCTTGGCTTTTTCGGTTTCAAAAATAAAGAAGAAACTACAGGAACGTAAGTTAAACATAGTAACATGGCGCCAATTAACGCAAAGCTGAATGTTAATGCCATTGGCTTAAACATTTTACCTTCTACACCGCTTAATGATAAAATGGGGATAAATACAATTAAGATGATTAATTGCCCAAAAATGGCAGAATTCATCATTTTTGAGGCACTTTTTAATGTAATTTGATCAATTTCTGACTGTTTTGACTCTTTTGTGAGTAATTTTAGTTTTTCACTTTCGGTAATAATTCTAAAAGCAATAAACTCGACAATAATCACTGCGCCATCAATAATAATCCCAAAATCTATTGCGCCAAGACTCATTAAATTAGCATCAACGCCAAAGATGTTCATCAGTGAAATTGCGAATAATAAACTTAAAGGAATAACAGAAGCAACCACCAAACCTGAACGTAAATTACCAAGTAGTAAAACAACAACAAATATTACGATTAGCGATCCTAGAATTAAATTTTCAGATACAGTAAAGGTTGTTTTCCCAATCAGCTCGCTACGTTCTAAAAATCCGTTGATGTAAACACCTTTGGGTAAGCTTTTTTGGATGCTTTTTACGCGTTCTTTTACTGCATCGATAATGGCTTTAGAGTTACCGTCTTTAAGCATCATAATTTGCCCAAGTACTTTTTCGCCTTCACCGTTACCAGTAATAGCGCCAAAACGAGTAGCGCTTCCAAAACCTACCTTAGCAACGTCTTTAATATAAATTGGCGCGCCTTCATTTTTTACTACAATTTGCTCTATATCTTCAAGGTTTTTAACCAAACCTTCACCACGAATAAAATAGGCTTCGTCAGTCTTTTCAATATATCCGCCACCAGCAACGCTATTATTTTTTTCTAATGCATCGTAAATTTCGGATACCGAAATATTCATAGCATTTAGCTTATTTGGGTTAATGGTAACTTCGTATTGCTTTAAAAATCCGCCCCAAGTATTGACTTCAACAACACCTGGAATACCTGATAGTTGACGTCTTACTATCCAATCTTGAATGGTGCGCAGTTCGGTTGTGGTGTATTGATCCTCGTAACCAGGTTTAACATCTAAAATGTATTGATAAATTTCACCCAAACCAGTGGTAATTGGACCCATTTCTGGAGAGCCAAAACCATCTGGAATTACTTCTGAAGCAGACTTGATTTTTTCGGCAATTAATTGTCTTGGTAGATATGTGCCCATATTGTCTTCAAACACAATCGTTACTACAGAAAGACCAAATTTTGAAACTGATCTTATCTCTTCTACGCCTGGTAAATTTGCCATTTCTAGCTCGACAGGATAGGTAATAAATTGCTCAACATCTTGGGTTGATAAATTACGAGATGTAGTAATCACTTGGACTTGGTTATTGGTAATATCTGGTACAGCGCCAATAGGAATTTGGGTCAAAGAGAAAATTCCGAAACCAATAATAAATGCTGTAAAAAGGAAAATAATAAGCTTATTATTTAAGCTTGATTTTATGATTTTTTCTAACATA
>JASBSE010000185.1 GCA_030149115.1 Winogradskyella sp.
TGGAAAAAGTACATTAATAGGGCGTTTGCTATACGATTCTAAATCTATTTTTGAAGACCAACTAGAAGCTATTGAAAACACAAGTAAGAAAAAGGGTCATGAAGGTGTAGATTTAGCACTATTTACAGACGGTTTAAGAGATGAAAGAGAGCAAGGCATTACCATTGATGTTGCTTACAGGTATTTTACAACACCAAAACGTAAATTTATTATAGCAGATACACCAGGACATATTCAATATACGCGTAATATGGTTACTGGTGCATCAACAGCTAATGTAGCGACCATTCTAATTGATGCACGACATGGTGTAATTGAGCAAACAAAACGTCATGCATTTATAGCGTCGTTATTGCAAATACCTCATATTATTGTTTGTGTAAACAAAATGGATTTGGTTGATTTTTCGGAAGAGGTATTTAACAATATTGTGTCAGAATTTGAAGAAGTGTCTTCAAAAATGCTTGTTAAAGACGTTCGTTTTATACCAATGTCAGCTCTTTTAGGAGATAATGTGGTAAACAAGTCTGAGAACATGCCTTGGTACCAAGGTGCGCCGATGTTACATACTTTAGAGACGATGCATATTAGTAGTGATATTAATAAAGTAGATGCACGTTTTCCTGTACAAACTGTAATAAGACCACAACGTGAAGGTTTTATTGATTACAGAGGTTATGCTGGTCGTGTAGCTAGTGGTATTTTAAGAAAAGGTGATGAGGTTACGGTAATGCCTTCAGGGTTTACTTCAAAAATAAAAAGTATCAACCTTCATGATAAAGAGTTAGAAGAAGCATATGCGCCAATGTCTGTTTCAATTACTTTAGAAGATGATATAGACATTAGTCGTGGCGATATGATTGTGCGTTCTAATAATAAGCCAGAACCTTCTCAAGATGTTGAAGTAATGTTATGCTGGTTAAATAATAGTGCAGCTAAACCTAGAGCTAAATACACCATTAAACATACTTCTAACGATCAAAAAGCCATGATTAAAGAAGTGGTTTACAAATATGACATTAACACTTTAGAGCGTAATAGCGAAGATATTGATTTAGCAATGAATGATATTGCTAAAGTTAAAATACGCACAACAAAACCTTTAATGATTGATCCTTATAGGGAAAACCGAACAACAGGGAGTATTATTTTAGTAGATGATGCCACTAATGAGACGGTTGCGGCTGGGATGATAGTTTAATGAACACACAAAAAAACATGAATAGATTTTATATATACTTATTTATTGCGCTTGCTTTTTCAAGTTGTAAGGAAGATAGAAAAAACTCAGAAAAAAGCATAACAGATTTAATAGAGACTGAAGATACTATAAGTGATGATTCTAACGGTTTCTTTACTTTAAAGATAAATGCTGCAGTAGGAAAAGATGGTGATTTAACATT
>JASBSE010000186.1 GCA_030149115.1 Winogradskyella sp.
TTCAAACTAATACTATAAGTCTTTTGTGAGCTTATTTACTATTTTGTATTCAGATAAAAACTCTTTCAAAATTACTTTTATTGCTGTGTAAGCAGGTATTGCGACAATCATTCCTACAATCCCAAATAAAATGCCAGCAATTATAATTACTAAAAAGATTTCTAATGGATGAGATTTTACACTTTTAGAAAAAATGATAGGTTGACTAAAGAAGTTATCAACCAATTGAGCAATGATAAATCCTATCATTACATAAGTTGTTTTTGGTAAAATAACATCGCTAAAGTTTTCACCCAAATTACTAGACATACTTAAAACAAGCATTAAAAAACCACTGACTAACGGCCCAACATAAGGCACTAAATTTAATAGCGCACAAAGGAAGGCAATAACAACTGCATTATCAATACCGAAAAATAGGAGGACAATAGTGTATATAACAAATAGTATTAATATCTGAAAAATAAGTCCAACAAAGTAACGAGACAAAAGGTCTTTTATCTTATTCCAAGAACGCTTAGAGCGCATTTCATTTCCTTTTGGAACAAAGGTCATAATACCATCTTCAAACAATTTGCTGTCTTTTAAAAAGAAGAATGAAATAAACAATACTGAAAACAAGCCAATACTAAAACTTCCTAATCCACTAACTAAGCTATTGAAGAAGTTAGGAATTAAAGAAAAATCAAGCTTTGATAGTATGTTAGAGTCTTTTATAGACTGCTCAACATCGATGTTATTAAATTCAAAATAGGTAACTATCTGCTGGTATAAATTATCAAGGTTACGCTCTAGCTGATTAAAATCTAAAAGCGCTAAATTTTTACCTTGGTCTGTTATTAGAGGAATAAACATACCAATTAGTCCAGCTAACAATCCAATAAATAATAACATGGTTACAACAACGGCAACAGTATTGTTAAACTTTAATTTGCGTCTAAGAAATAAAACAATAGGTCTGCCCACCAACGAAATTACAGCAGCAATGGCTATGTAAACTATTACAGATTGTATTTTGTATAAGAAGAATAAAACCAAAGCTATACCTAAGAGAATTCCCAGGGCTCTTAAGATGCCATTTGCAATGATTTTTGAATTCTGATTCATATCTCAAAGATGCTGAAATAAATTCAGCAAGGCAAATTTAAGAATTAAGTTGTTTGGTAAATTCGTAAAGTGCTATGCTTGTAGCTTGCACAACATTCATGCTACTATTGTTTCCGTACATATTGATGTGGACAACAGCATCACATTGTTCTAAAACAAACTCTGAAACTCCAAAGTTTTCATCACCAAGAATTAATACTATTGGTTTGTTGGATTCAAGTTTAAAAGTGCTTAGTTCTGTGCTGCTTTCGGTAATTTCTAAAGCAATGATTTGGTGTGTTTTTTTTAACTGAAGGATAACATCATCAATCTTTTCTTCAATTCTATGGGTTACATACTTTTCGGTAGAACGCGATGTTTTGGTCATGCGTTTTCCAATAGGAATATTATCTCCGCAAAAAATAAGTTCTTCAATATTAAAGGCATCTTCAATACGAAATAAGCTTCCAATATTTGGTGCATTGGTAATGTTATCACAAATTAAGTTGATGGGATGCTTTTGCTTTTTAAAGTTTGAAGTGTAGTGGGTGAGCTGCATAGTTAGACTCTAGAAGTTAGACTTGAGATAAGAGAAGTCTTGTTTTGTGAAATAAATAGCCTCATATCTAGAATCTATTATCTCTTTTCTAATTCTCAAAAGCATATTTCATAATGTTAGCTCCCATTTTAAGTGCTCTTTCACGCACATCTTCAGGATCGTTGTGTACTTCTGGATCTTCCCAACCATCTCCTAAATCGCTTTCAAAGGTAAAAAGTAAGACTAATCTATCTTCATGAAAAATCCCAAAGGCTTGTGGTGCTTTACCATCATGCTCATGGATTTTAGGTAAACCGTTAGGGAATTCAAAAGCTGAACTGAAAATTTCATGATCTTTTGGGATTTCTTTCAACTCGTTATTAGGAAAAACCTTTTTTAGTTCTTTTGTAATGTACGGCTCCATACCATAGTTATCGTCTATGTGAAGAAAACCTCCAGAGATGAGATATTTTCTTAAGTTTTCTGCATCATTATCACTAAAGAATACATTGCCATGACCTGTCATGTGTAAAAAAGGGTACTGAAAAATATCAATACTGCCAACTTCAACCGTTTGTATATTTTCATTGATGTTGGTATCGATATTGTCGTTACAAAACTTTACCAAATTAGGTAGTGCTGTAGGATTGCTATACCAATCTCCACCACCTTTATACTTAAGCACAGCCACGTCTTGAGCAAAAAGTGAAAAAGTAAAGAGTGTAAGGTATAGAGTTATTAATTTTTTCATGTTATTCATTTACAAAAGCAACTGAATGACAAGCTGCAATGGCAGCAGTCTCAGTACGCAAACGTGTATTACCCAAAGTTACTGGAATAAAATCAGCAGCCAAAGCCATTTCGATTTCTTTAACGCTAAAATCACCTTCAGGTCCAATAAGTATTAAAGTGTCATCATTATTTTTTAACTGAGACTTTAATGATTTCTTATCGGTTTCCTCGCAATGTGCAATAAACTTGGTTGCTGATAAAGAAGTATCTACAAAATCTTTAAAAGCAATAGGCGCATTTAGTTTTGGTAAATAGCATTGCAAAGATTGTTTCATTGCAGATTGTAGGATTTTTTCAAAACGCTCTAGCTTTACAACTTTGCGTTCGCTGTTATCGCAGATGATTGGTGTAATCTCTTCAATTCCAATTTCTGTGGCTTTTTCTAAAAACCACTCGTATCTGTCGTTCATTTTGGTTGGAGCAACAGCAAGGTGTAAGCTAAAAGTACGCTTTGGTTGTAAGTTTTGCGATAGGATGTTTACCGAACAATGTTTAGTATCTGCCAATGTAAGTTCTGCATTAAATAGCCAACCTGTGCCATTGGTTATGTGTAATTGATCTCCAGCTTTTTTACGAAGCACTTTTACGATATGTCGGCTTTCGTCTTTATCAAAATTAAACGTAGTATCTCCTTCTGAAATATTAGGATTGTAGAATAATTGCATTAATCTGTAGCTTCTGAGTATTGTAAAACAGTAATTTCTTCAATGGTTTTAGAGTCGTGGGTCTTAAGTACAACATAATACCAGTTTCTATCTTCAATATCTAAAGTAAAAATTTCATTAGTATCATGGTCTTTAACAGCGTCTTCAAACATTTGGTGCATTTGCCCTTCTGGAAACCAGCCTAAATCACCACCTCTTTTTGCATTTAAATCCATTGAGTGCAATTGTGCCAACTTATCAAATTTATAACCTTGTTGGTATTGAGAAACAATTTTGTCGCGTTTTTCATTAATCTCTTCTAATTCCATTTTATTACCATCAAAAAAGATATAACTGGCTCTGTGGTGTAACGTTTTTTCCTTGTCAACAACTTTGTAATAGGTCTTTTTGTATTCACCTTTTATAACTTTTTTTCCACCTTTAGAGAGTTTAAAAAGCTCATCAGCCAAGCGCGTTTTGTGCTTTTCTTTATTGAACGTAAAGACCTTGCTCTTATTAGATTTTTTGTGAGCTTTAGCAAAGGTTTTAGCCTCTTCGATAGAACTTATAGAATCAAGTTCGGTTTCTAAAGCATCTTGAGAAAAACTAAAAAAAGGAAAGCAGAGAAGTAGAAAAATTAGCTGTTTCATGGTGTTGTTGATTTAGTCTAATTTATTGTATTTACAAAACAACTAAATTTTAAAACGCATTTGAAGTCTTATGTTATCTGTTATCAACAGATGTTTTAACAATTTAGATTTTCAACCTAGCTGTAGCCATAACATCAAAATCAGAAAAATCTTTTTCCAAATATTTTAAATATCCAACAATAGCAATCATAGCAGCATTGTCTGTGGTGTATTCAAATTTTGGAATGTAAGTAGTCCAATCATGTTTCTTTTCGGCATCTTTAAGTGCTTTTCTAATGCCAGAATTTGCAGAAACTCCACCACCAATAGCAATGTGTTTAATACCAGTTTGCTTTACAGCAAGCTTTAATTTATCCATTAAAATGCCAATAATTGTGTATTGAATAGAAGCGCAAATGTCATTTAAATTCTCTTCAACAAAATTTGAGTTGGCCTTAGTTTCGCGTTGTACAAAATAAAGTATAGCAGTTTTTAAACCTGAAAAACTAAAATTAAGTCCTTCTACTTTTGGTTTGGTAAATTTATAAGCTTTAGGATTTCCTAATTGCGCACGTCTGTCTATTTCTGGTCCTGCAGGATAACCTAGGCCTAAAATTTTTCCACTTTTATCATAGGCTTCACCAACAGCATCATCAATGGTTTCTCCTAGGACTTTCATTTCAAAATGACTATTTACTTGTACAATTTGTGTATGACCACCAGAGATGGTCATTGCTAAGAATGGAAACGGTGGTTTTTGGTGCCCTTCTTCTTCAATAAAATGTGCCAAAATATGGGCTAGCATATGGTTAACATCAATTAGAGGAATATCTAAACCATATGCCAGAGATTTCGCAAACGAAGTGCCTACAAGTAACGAACCCATTAAGCCTGGTCCGCGTGTAAAAGCAATAGCACTTAATTGATTTTTAGAAATACCAGCACGTTCTATGGCTTGGTTAACAACAGGTACTATGTTTTGTTGGTGTGCTCTAGAGGCTAATTCTGGAACAACACCACCATATTCTGCATGAATTTTTTGGTCTGCCACAACATTGCTTAAAATGGTATCGTTACATAGTACAGCGGCAGAAGTATCATCACAAGATGATTCAATACCAAGGATATAAATATTTTCTTTTTTCATTAACTAAAAAGGGCACAATAATTGTTAATTTTACGGAATATAGTCTAAGACTCCACTTGCCAACGTATTACTAGTGCAAATGTAGTGAAGATTTCATCAACAAGTAATCATTTAATCTGTATCAAAAGAGTACTCAAAATAATAGGTAAAATAGCAGGTATCATTCTGCTCTTGTTTCTTATTGTCTTTTTAATTTTGGGTATTCCGGCTGTACAAACCAAGCTAGGTAAGTACGCTACACAAAAGCTTAACGAAGAATTTAAAACCAATATTAATATTGGAAAGGTTGGACTTCAGCTTAATGGAGATATAGAACTTAAAGAAATTCTTATTAGAGACTACAAGAAAGATACGCTTATAAGTATTGGGGAGATTAACAGTTCTATTATTAGCTTTAAAAATCTTTACGATAGTAAATTCAATCTGGGTGATATAGACATTCAAGACTTAGTCTTTAACCTAAAAACTTACAAAGGTAAAGAAGATACAAATCTTGATGTCTTTGTAGATAAGTTTGAGGACGACAACCCAAAAGAAGGGCCAAGTAACTTTTTGTTTTCATCTAGTGATTTATCCATAGAAAATGGTCTGTTTAAATTAACAGATGAAAATCTTGAGACACCTAAAATTTTTGAATTTACAGAGCTAAATGCTAATACAACGAATTTTTTGATTAATGGACCAGATGTAAGTGCAAGAATTAATAAGTTTAGTTTTAAGGATAGTAGAGGGATAACGGTAGAGAATTTAAAGGCCAATTTTGCATACACCTTAGACCACATGAATTTTAGTGATTTAAGTATCGAAACTGAAAAATCGGAATTGGTTGGTGATTTAAGGTTTGATTACAAAAGAGAAGATTTAAAAGACTTTACAGATAAGGTAAACGTTACGGCAAGCTTTGAAGATTCTGAAATATCATTAACAGAGCTAAATGTGTTTTTTGATGAATTTGGTGTTAATCAACGTGCAAATTTTAATGCAGATTTATCAGGGACATTAAATAACCTCGAAGCCAAAAACCTAAATATTAGTACTACTAGAAATACAAGGATAATAGGAGATATCACATTTAAAAATCTTTTTGCAAAGGAGGATGATACTTTTGCGCTTAATGGAAGATTTGAAAACTTAGCGTCTAATTATTATGATTTAACTGCTTTATTACCAAATATTCTTGGGAATGCGGTTCCAACGGTTTTGTCAAAGGTTGGGAATTTTAAAATTACAGGAACATCGCAAATTACAACTAGTCGCATTAATGCAGATATAGAAATAGATACTGATTTGGGTTTTATAAAATCTGATTTAGAGCTTACTGAAATTGATGATATAGATAGAGCAAACTATGTTGGAAACGTTGTTTTTGATGAATTTGAAATAGGTAAGTTAATTGGTGATCCGTTGGCCAAAAATGTGTCAGCAAATCTCGATGTAGATGGCAAAGGTTTTACTTTAAATAACTTACGTTCAGATATAAAGGGTGATGTTTTTAGTTTAGAATATAATGGTTATAAATATCAAGGTATCACGGTTTCTGGAGATTTAGGAAATAAAATCTTTAATGGTAAGCTGATAGTAGAGGATCCAAACCTGCAATTGGATTTTAATGGTTTAGTAGATTTTGTTGATGAAAAAAAGAAATTTGATTTTGATGCTAATGTTGATTATGCAAACCTTAGAGTATTAAATTTTGTTACCAGAGATAGTCTGTCAGAATTTAAAGGTTTAGTTAATATGACAGCTACAGGTTCTAACTTAGATGACGTAAGTGGTGCGGTTAATATTAAAAATACAACATATAAAAATCAGGATAGCGAATATAGTTTTGAAGATTTTGATATTGTGTCTTCATTTGATGGTGGTGAACGTACGATATCTATAAATTCTCCGGATATCATCAATGGAAATATCAAAGGAAAATTTAAAACTGAAGACATATTAAAATTGGTAGAGAACTCTGTAGGAAGTATCTATACCAATTATGTGCCTTTTAAAATTGAAAAGGGACAGTACATAGATTTTAGGTTTAATATTTATTCAAAAATTGCAGCAGTATTTTTTAAGGACTTATACTTAGGGAAAAACACTTTTATTGAAGGGAGAATTGAAACAGATGCAAGAGGTTTTGATTTAACCTTTAACTCGCCAGAGATTAAGTTCAAAGATTATTTTGCTAATAATATTAACCTTACTGTAGATAATAGTAATCCTCTTTATAATACTTATGTAGAAGTAGATACCCTCAGCTTGGGTGTGTATAATGCTTCAGACTTTAGCTTAATTAATGTAACCAGAAGAGATACACTTTTAGTAAAAACAGAATTTAAAGGTGGTGAAAATAACAAAGATGAATTTAATCTAAACCTCTTTTATACTATAGATGAAGATAATAAATCGGTTATTGGTTTTAGAAAATCTGATGTGGTGTTTAAAGGTTATGAATGGTTTATTAATTCAGAAAAAAATAGTTTTAATAAAATAAGCTTCGATAGAACTTTTTCAGCATTCGATATATTCCCAGTAACTATTAATCAAGGAAATGAAATCATAGAAATTTCGGGAGTTGTTAGTGATAGTATCAATAAAAATTTAAGAGTAGATTTTAAAGATGTAGAATTGGTAAAGATTACTCCTAGAATAGATAGTTTAGACTTGGCTGGTGTTGTTAATGGAAAACTAGATCTGGTTCAAAAAGATGGTAGCTACTTACCAAAATCTAATTTAGAAATAAGCAATCTTTTTGTAAATGATTATGATTTAGGAAATTTAACAGCAGATGTAGAAGGAAATAATTCGTTAACCAACTACAATGTAGATGTTTCTTTAGTAAATGACAATCTCACCTCTTTTTTAGCAAAAGGTACTATAGATGTAGCAGAGCGAAGACCAACGATAGATCTAGATGTTACTTTCGAAGAATTTTTACTAGATCCTTTAAACCCACTTGGCGAAGGTGTTATTAGTAATATCAGAGGTTTGGTTTCTGGTGAGGCTAGAGTTTCAGGTAGCCTTAAAAAGCCAAGAATAGATGGTGAGCTGTTGCTGGACAGAGCAGGTATGTCTATACCATATCTCAACGTGGATTACGGATTTGATTTTGATTCTAAAGTGTCCTTAAGAAATCAAAAATTTATTTTTAATAATGTAGCCATGACAGATTCAGAGTATTTCTCTCAAGGTTACTTAAATGGTTATATAGAGCACAATAATTTTTCAGATTGGGAGCTAGGGTTAGACCTAAGTACAGATCGTTTGTTAGTATTAAATACAGAAGAGTCTGAAGATGAATTATATTACGGAACAGCATTTGTGTCAGGTGAAGCCAGTATTAGTGGACCTACAGATCAATTAATTATAGAAGTAGATGGTAGTACAGCTCCAGGAACTGTTTTTAATATTCCGCTAAATGATTCAGAAAGTTTTGGTGATAACTCTTTTATCCATTTTTTAAGTCCAGAAGAAAAGAAGGCAAGAATAAATGGTGAAGTAACAGAAGCTATCGAAGTTAAAGGTCTAGAGCTTGTTTTTGATTTAGATGTAACTCAAGATGCAACTATAGAAATTGTAATAGACAAAGAAGCTGGTAGTACAATAAAAGGAAAAGGAAAAGGTTTCTTAGGTTTTTTCATTAATACAAACGGTACCTTTAATATGTGGGGAGATTTCACGGTATATGAAGGTATTTATAATTTTAAGTATGGAGGCTTAGTAGAGAAGAAGTTTGAAGTAGAACAGGGCGGAACAATAGTATGGGAAGGAGATCCTATGGGTGCTGAGATTAATCTAAAAGCTATATACAGAACTAAAGCAAATCCATCAGTTTTATTAGATAATCCTATTTCTCAAAGAATAGACGTTGAGGTAGATATTTATTTAACGGGAGATTTAGAACAGCCACAACCAGACTTCGATTTGCGCTTTCCAAATGTATCTTCCACAGTTAAGTCAGAGCTTGATTACAGGTTATCTTCAAAAGACATAAGAAATAATCAAGCACTTACACTTCTTGGTACAGGAGGTTTTACAACTACTTCAGGAGGATTAGATATTACAGGAACACTCTCAGAACGTTTAACAGGAATTTTGAACAATATTTTAGGAGATAATAATGATAATTTAGATATCGGTATTGTTGCAGAAATAGGTCAAGATACACCAGATTTACAAACCAATAACTCTGTAGGTGTTACACTTCAAACAAAAATATCCGAAAAGGTTTTGGTAAATGGTAAGGTCGGTGTGCCGTTTGGTAGTGCACAACAAACTACTATAACAGGTGATGTTCAGGTAGATTGGTTATTAAATGAAGATGGTACACTGAGAGCTAAAGTATTTAATAGAGAAAATACCATTAGAAACTTTGGTGAAGAAATTGGCTATACTCAAGGTGTAGGATTGACATATAGTGTAGAGTTTGATACCTTCAAAGAATTACTTGACATTATTTTTTCAGGTAAAAACCGAAAAGATAAAGAGAATAATAAGGATGAAAAAGAAGATGAAAATGATGAGAATGACTTTATGCCTGCTTACATGTCAATGAAGAAAAAGAAGACAAAATCTAAGTCTTAAATACTACTTTTTTTATTTTTATTAAAATACTTATTAACGAAAACGTTTGAATTGAAGATGCCTTATTTTTTTTATGACTTATGACATCTTTTTGTATTTATTGTTTAGTAATTTTACTAAAACATTAAAATAAAATGCTACATACTATTAAAAAAATAGGTGTTATGACATCTGGTGGAGATTCTCCAGGAATGAATGCTGCTGTAAGGTCTGTTGTTAGAACTTGTGCATTTCATAACATAGAATGTTATGGAATTTACCGAGGCTATGAAGGAATGATTGAAGGTGACTTTGAAAAAATGGATGCTAGAAGTGTTAAGGGAATCATCAATAAAGGTGGTACAATGCTAAAATCAGCAAGATCTCAAGAATTTAGAACAAAGGAAGGTCGAGCTAAGGCTTATGAGCAATTAAAGAAAGCTGGTATAGATGCTTTTGTGGTTATTGGTGGAGATGGAAGCTTTACTGGTGCTATGATTTTTAATCAAGAGTATGATTTCCCTGTTATGGGCATTCCTGGTACTATAGATAATGATATTTTTGGTACCACACATACTTTAGGCTATGATACGGCTCTTAATACTGTAGTAGAAGCTATAGATAAAATTAGAGATACAGCAAGTTCTCATAATCGTTTATTTTTTGTTGAGGTTATGGGACGCGACGTTGGGCATATTGCTTTAAATGTCGGTGTAGGTGCAGGAGCAGAAGAGATATTAATTCCTGAAGAGGATTTAGGATTAGACAGATTATTAGAATCCTTAAGACGAAGTAAAGAATCTGGTAAATCTTCTAGTATTGTAGTTGTAGCGGAAGGTGACAAAATAGGGAAGAATGTTTTTGAACTAAAGGATTACGTTGATGAAAACTTGTCTGAATATGAAGTACGTGTGTCTGTATTAGGTCATATGCAACGTGGTGGTTCACCATCATGCTTCGATAGGGTATTAGCAAGTAGGATGGGTGTAAAAGCTGTTGAAAGTTTAATTACAGGTAAAAGCAACTATATGGTTGGTCTAAAGAATGATGAAATGCACTTAACACCATTTGACCAAGCTGTTAAAGGAAAGTCTAAAATAGATATGGAACTTCTTAGAGTTTCAGATATAATGACTATATAAATAAGGAATACATAATTAAAAATAGAAAAATGTCAAATTTAAAATTAGGAATAAACGGATTCGGTAGAATAGGTCGTATCGTATTTAGAGCAACCGTAAAACGCAATGATGTAGATGTTGTTGCAATCAATGACCTTTTAGATGTAGAACACTTAGCATACCTTTTAAAATATGATTCTGTACACGGAAAATTTGACGGTACAGTAGAAGTTAAAGATGGTAATTTAGTAGTAGATGGGAAAACTGTAAGAGTTACTGCGGAGCGTGACCCAAAAAATCTTAAATGGGACGAAGTTGGTACAGACGTTGTTGCAGAGTGTACAGGTATTTTTACAACATTAGAAACTGCAGATTATCACATTCAAGCAGGTGCTAAAAAGGTAGTTATTTCTGCACCTAGTAAAGATGCTCCGATGTTTGTAATGGGTGTAAACGATAACGAATTAAACGCTGACCATAAGATTGTTTCAAACGCATCTTGTACAACCAACTGTTTAGCTCCTTTAGCTAAAGTTGTAGATGATAATTTTGGTATTGAAGAAGCTTTAATGACAACTGTACACGCAACTACAGCAACACAACTTACTGTAGATGGTCCTTCTAAAAAGGATTATAGAGGTGGTCGTAGTGCATTATTAAATATTATACCAGCTTCAACAGGAGCAGCTAAGGCTGTAGGTAAGGTAATTCCAAAATTAGATGGAAAATTAACAGGTATGGCATTTAGAGTACCAACTGCAGATGTTTCTGTTGTAGATTTAACTGTTAAAACAAAAAAAGAAACATCTTTAGAAGAAATAAAAGCAGCTTTCAAATCAGCTTCAGAAGGAGCAATGAAAGGTGTTTTAGGCTACACTGATGAATTGGTAGTGTCTCAAGATTTTGTTAGCGATGATCGCACAAGTATTTTTGATGCAGACGCTGCGATAGAGTTGAATTCAACATTTTTTAAATTAGTATCTTGGTACGATAACGAGTTTGGTTACTCAAACAAATTGGTAGACTTAGCTCAGAAGGTAAATAGCCTTTAATTTTTTATAACATAAATTCTAGATTCCGTAGGATTATGTTTTTCATAGGCTACGGAATTTTTGTATATAATTGTCATTATGATTTTAATAACAGATGGAGGTTCTACAAAGTGCGATTGGATTGCTATAGACAAAAATGGTAAACAAACTGCTGATAAGATTAGAACTAAAGGTTTAAACCCAGCAATAGTTGCAGAAAAGAAACTAAAAAAGACAATTAAAGGTAGTGAAGAACTTATGGCAATAGCCAATGAAGTAACTCACGTTTACTTTTATGGTGCTGGTTGTGGTACTGAAAAGCCTAGACTTTTACTCAAAGAAATACTTGAATTATATTTCCCAAAGGCTTTAGTAGAGGTTAAGGAAGATACTTATGCTGCAGTACGAGCTTGTATTAATACTAATGATGAAGCTGCAGTGGTTTGTATTTTAGGAACAGGTTCTAACTGTAGTTACTTTGATGGAAAAGATCTTCACCAGCGTGTTTCTAGTCTTGGTTTTATTTTAATGGATGATGCCAGTGGAAATTACTTCGGAAAGCAATTAATTAGAGATTATTACTTTAATAAAATGCCAGATACTATAAGAGTGGCATTTGCGCACAAACACAATCTTGATGCAGATTTTATTAAGTATAATCTATATAAACAAACAAACCCAAGCGCATATTTGGCAGATCACGCCGAATTTATGTTCATTAATAAGGATTCAGAATATATTCAAAATCTTATCATTAAAGGGATTCGCTTATTTGCCGAAAATATGATTCTTCAATTTAAAAAAGAATTAGATTCTGGTGTTCCTGTTCATTTCGCAGGTTCTATTGCTTTCTTCGGTAAGGATGAGATAACGAAAGTAGCTGATGAACTCGGTTTCAAAGTTGGTAATTTTGTAAGAAGACCAATTGAAGGTTTGGTAGATTACCACGTTAACAATCTATAAATGGAAATAGCAATAATTGCACACGATGGTAAGAAAGCAGAAATGGTTCAGTTTTTAAATGAGCATTACGAAATCTTACATCAAAAGAAAATTACTTTAATATCTACAGGAACAACAGGGGAAAAGGTAAAGAAAGCAGGTTTTGAAGTAAACGCGCTTTTATCTGGTCCTTTAGGCGGAGATGCGCAAATAGCAGCAAGAGTAGCAGAAGGTAAATGTAATATGGTGTTATTTTTTAGAGATCCTTTAGATAAACATCCACATGAGCCAGATATTTTAATGCTAATGCGTTTGTGTGATGTGCATAATGTACCATTAGCTACAAATGAAGCAACTGCGAAATTGTTAATTAGAGCTGTCTAGATGTTGTGTTGTTCATTTTGTGTTAATAAATCTGAAAAAGTCTATTGTAAAACTTATTTTTTGGTTATATCTTTGCAATAACTAAAGCACAAATTAAATTATAGTATGTTCGATTTTGACCAATATTTAGGATTTTTAGCATTTTTAACCATTTTAACCATTGGTTTTTGGTTAATGATTTTCCTTTTAACATTTGTAGTTCCTTATTGGATTTTTGGATCAGCTATTGAGCGTTTTAAAGAAATAAAAGAAGAAAAAAAAGCTGAAAGAGAGAGTTTAACTCACTAATTAGCTAAAATATATAAATAAAAAGAGCGCAATTTGCGCTCTTTTTTTATATGGTATCGTGTTTTAAATATTATACCTGCAAAACACCTAAATTAAACGGTTTTTCAATAGGAGCGTGGTTGGCAGCTTCAATACCCATACTTATCCACGTTCTTGTATCTAAAGGATCTATTACAGCATCGGTCCATAGTCGAGCTGCTGCATAATATGGAGATACTTGGTTATCGTATCTCGATTTTATTTTATTAAAAAGCTCTTCTTCTTTTTCTTTGGTAATGGTTTCACCTTTCTTTTTTAATGAAGCTGTTTCAATTTGAAGCAAAACCTTAGCTGCTGATTTACCGCTCATTACAGCAAGTTCAGCGCTTGGCCATGCTACGATTAATCTTGGATCATAGGCTTTTCCACACATTGCATAATTTCCTGCTCCATAACTATTCCCAATAACAATCGTAAATTTTGGTACAACGGAATTACTCACAGCATTCACCATTTTGGCACCATCTTTTATAATACCACCATGCTCAGATTTACTACCAACCATAAAGCCGGTAACATCTTGTAAAAAGACTAAAGGAATTTTCTTCTGATTACAGTTGGCTATGAACCGCGTAGCCTTATCGGCAGAATCGTTATAAATGACACCACCAAACTGCATTTCGCTAGGTTTGGTTTTAGCACCTTTAGTTTTTACAATTTGTCTTTGGTTGGCAACAATACCAACTGCCCATCCGTCAATACGAGCATAACCTGTAATGATAGTTTGGCCATAACCAGCTTTATATTCCTCAAATTCAGAGTTATCAACTAATCGTTTGATAATCTCGTTCATATCATATTGATCTGCTCTACTTTCAGGAAGTATACCGTAAATATCATCTGGGTTTTCAGCAGGTTTAGCAGGTTTAGCTCTGTTAAAACCAGCTTTATCAAAATCACCAATTTTATCTACAATGTTTTTTATAGTGTCCAAAGCATCTTTATCATCTTTAGCTTTATAATCAGTAACTCCAGAGATTTCACAATGTGTTGTGGCTCCTCCTAAAGTTTCGTTGTCAATAGTTTCTCCAATGGCAGCCTTTACTAAATAGCTTCCTGCTAAGAATATGCTTCCGGTTTTATCTACTATCAAAGCTTCATCACTCATAATAGGAAGATAGGCTCCGCCAGCTACACAACTTCCCATAACAGCAGCTATCTGAGTAATACCCATACTACTCATTACTGCGTTATTTCTAAAGATACGCCCGAAATGCTCTTTGTCTGGGAAAATTTCATCTTGCATAGGTAAAAATACACCAGCACTATCTACAAGATATATAATAGGAAGTTTGTTTTCTATGGCAATTTCTTGAGCTCTAAGGTTCTTTTTTCCAGTAATAGGAAACCAAGCACCAGCTTTTACAGTTGCATCATTAGCAACAACAATACACTGCTTACCTTTTACATATCCAATTTTTACAACAACACCGCCAGATGGACAACCACCATATTCAGGATACATGTCTTCACCAGCAAAAGCACCAATTTCTATAGATTTAGATTTTGAATCTAATAAATAATCTATACGCTCTCTGGCCGTCATTTTACCTTTACTACGATGCTTTTCTATGCTTTTTTCGCCACCACCAAGTTTTACTTTGGCCAGTCTTTTTTTCAATTCTGAAAGTTGAAGTTTATTGTGGTCTTCGTTTTTATTGAATTTTATATCCATTTATATAAAAATGTTGTTGTACTTATTTTAGGTATTCTTAATTTTCGATGTCACGAATTTACAAAACAATAATGTTTAATATCAAATATTACACTTTCTTAAATAAAGGTTAATTATATTTCCTTGGAATTATTTTCCTTGGAAAATAAATTTATTATTTCTAAATTTGTACCATCAAAAACAAACAGAATGAAAAAAATATTAGCATTTGCAGGTAGTAACAGTAGTACTTCAATAAACAAACAGTTGGCTAAGTACGCATCTTCATTATTAAAGGATGTAGATGTGAACTTAATTGATTTAAATGATTTTAAAGCACCATTATTCGGTGTAGATCTTGAAAGGGAATTAGATGAGGCTCCAGAAAGCGCACATAGATTATTGAACTTAATAAAGGAGTCAGATGGTATTGTACTTTCTTTAGCAGAGCACAATGGTGTGTATACAACGGTGTTCAAAAACCTTTTCGATTGGATGACTAGAATTGAAGGTAATTTTCTATTCAAAAAACCGATGTTATTAATGGCTACTTCACCTGGAGCAAGAGGTGGACAAACAGTTTTAACTATTGCAGAGGCAAGGTTTCCATGGCACGATGGAAATATTGTAGCTACATATTCACTACCATCATTTGATGCAAATTTTGAAAATGGTAAAATTACTAATGAAGAATTAAATAAAGAGCTTCTAGAACAGGTAGAAAAACTACAAAAAGCATTGTAAAATGGGAGATATAGCAAAAGATGTTAATTCAAAATTTAAGGATAATAAAACTAAAGCCTTAATAAATATTTTGTACACAGCTAATTGGATTACGGCAAAACAAAATACATTTTTTGCAGGATTTGGAATTTCCCCTCAGCAATACAATATTCTTAGAATTCTTAGAGGAGCTAATAAGCCTTTGCCCATGCAAATAGTAAAGGATAGAATGATAGAGCGTGCGCCCAACGCTACTAGACTCACAGATAAGTTATGTGCAAAAGAGTTAATAGAGCGTATTCCTTGTGAAAATGACAGAAGAGTCGTTCATGTTAAAATAACCAAAAAGGGATTGGAATTACTAGAAGAAATTTCAGATGATTTTAATGATGATTGGTTGGGTGAGATTACAGAAAAAGAAGCAGAACAATTAAGCGATTTACTAGACAAATTGAGATAATAATAAGAAGGAAAAGAAAAATGAAAACAATAATTCACAAAGCAGAAGATAGAGGATTTGCAAATCATGGATGGTTACAAGCTAACCACTCTTTTAGTTTCGCAAGTTGGTATAACCCTGAAAAAGTTCATTTTGGTGCCTTGAGAGTATTGAACGATGATATTATTGCACCAAAAATGGGATTTGGTACGCATCCACATGATAATATGGAAATTATAACCATTCCGTTAAAAGGAGTGTTGAAGCATCGAGATAATATGGGAGATGATTGGATACCGGTTGTTCCAGGTGAAGTACAAGTGATGTCTGCTGGCACAGGTGTGCAGCACTCAGAGATAAATGGGTCTGTCGATGAATACTTGAGTTTATTTCAAATATGGATTATTCCAGAAGAACGAAGTGTAAAACCTCGTTACGATCAAAAAACATTTAGTGAAGCTGACAGAAAAGGAAAGCTTCAAACTTTAGTAACATCTTTTAAAGATGAAGACGAGAACAGTTTAAAAATCCATCAAGATGCTAAACTATCTCGTATTGATTTAAAAGAGGGAGAGTCTTTTACTTATGCTTTAAAAAGTAAAGATCATGGAGTTTATGTTATGACTATTAGTGGTGGAGTTTCAATTTCAGATTTTAATTTAAATTCTAGAGATGCAATTGGTATTTCTGAAACTTCTGATTTTGAAATAAATGCAACCAAAGACTCAGAATTATTATTTATTGAAGTGCCAATGATTACCCTATAATAGAACTTTGGCTTATTGATAAGGCACCACAATTTGTGGTGCTTTTTTATTTTAAAATAACGATATTTGCTTTCAACTAACTATCTAAAATTAAGAATAAGATTATGGCGATGAATAAAAACACGGTTTTAGCATGGGCTACAACCATTATGATTATTGTTGGACTAGGATTAATAGCACTTGGGGCATTTCGTTATGATGAAGTTGCAGGTTGGGGATTTGCGGCAGTCGGAATAGGCTTTTTTGCTATTGCGTGGGTATTTAATGCATTAAAAGGAAGAGTATAATTATGAGCGATGATAAACAAATCATATTTTCAATGTCTGGTGTTACAAAGACGTTTCAGTCTGCAAATACACCAGTTCTAAAAAATATATATTTAAGTTTTTTCTATGGTGCCAAGATTGGTATTTTAGGTCTTAACGGTTCTGGTAAATCTACATTATTAAAGATTATTGCAGGTGTTGACAAAAATTATCAAGGGGATGTAGTTTTTAAACCAGGATATACTGTTGGTTATCTTGAGCAAGAGCCACAACTAGATGATGAAAAAACAGTAATGGAAGTTGTTAAGGAAGGTGCTGCTGAAGTGGTTGCAATTCTTGATGAATATAATAGCATTAATGATCAGTTTGGTTTAGAAGAAGTTTACAGCAATCCTGATAAAATGGAGAAGCTTATGAACCGTCAGGCTGAATTACAAGATCAAATAGATGCTACAAACGCTTGGGAACTAGACACCAAATTAGAAATAGCAATGGACGCCCTACGAACACCAGAAGGCGACAAAAAAATTGGTGTGTTATCTGGAGGTGAGCGTCGTAGAGTGGCACTTTGTCGTTTACTTTTACAAGAGCCTGATGTGTTACTGTTAGATGAGCCAACAAACCACTTAGATGCGGAGTCTGTACATTGGTTAGAGCATCACTTGGCGCAATATAAAGGAACTGTTATTGCTGTAACGCACGATAGATATTTTTTAGATAATGTGGCAGGATGGATTTTGGAACTCGATAGAGGTGAAGGTATTCCATGGAAAGGAAATTACTCATCTTGGTTAGATCAAAAGTCTAAGCGTTTAGCACAAGAAAGTAAATCCGCTTCTAAACGTCAAAAAACGTTAGAACGAGAGTTGGAATGGGTAAGACAAGGAGCAAAAGGGCGCCAAACTAAGCAAAAAGCACGTTTGAAGAATTACGATAAGTTAATGAGTCAAGATCAAAAGCAACTTGATGAAAAACTTGAAATATATATACCAAATGGACCACGTTTGGGAACCAATGTTATTGAAGCTGATGGAGTAAGTAAGGCTTAAGGCGATAAGCTACTGTATGAAGACCTAAACTTCAATTTACCACAAGCAGGTATTGTTGGTGTAATTGGGCCAAATGGTGCTGGTAAAACGACCATTTTTAGAATGATAATGGGAGAAGAAACACCAGATAAAGGGGAGTTTAAAGTGGGAGATACAGCTAAGATTGCTTATGTAGATCAAAGTCACTCAAATATAGATCCAGAGAAAACAATCTGGCAAAACTTTAGTGATGAGCAAGAGTTGGTAATGATGGGTGGACGTCAAGTAAACTCTAGAGCTTATTTAAGTCGTTTTAACTTCTCAGGAAGTGAACAAAACAAAAAAGTTAAGTTACTTTCTGGTGGTGAAAGAAACCGACTTCATTTAGCAATGACTTTGAAAGAAGAAGGTAATGTGTTACTTTTAGATGAGCCTACTAATGATCTTGATGTTAATACATTACGTGCGCTTGAAGAAGGTTTAGAAAACTTTGCAGGTTGTGCTGTAGTCATCAGTCACGATAGATGGTTCTTAGATCGTATATGTACGCACATTTTAGCTTTTGAAGGTGATTCTCAAGTTTATTTCTTTGAAGGTGGATTTAGTGATTACGAAGAGAATAAAAAGAAGCGCCTTGGTGGAGATTTAATGCCAAAACGAATC
>JASBSE010000197.1 GCA_030149115.1 Winogradskyella sp.
AACTACTGTAGAAAGAGCAAACAAAGCATTTGTTAAAGCTTTTAGAGCAAGATTAGCTCTAGCGGCTTCAGGCTTTCAACAATATCCTGATGGAATAAGAAGAAGTAACGATCCTGATCTTTCCGTTCAGACTATGTACACATTAGCTTTTAATGAAGCTACAGACGTTATTAATAGCGGAAAAGCAAGCTTAGAGCCTTCTTTCGAAACTTTATGGAGAAACTATAATGAAGAATCAGTAGTAGCTGGTGGTGAATCTCTTTGGGAAATACCTTTTGCTGCTGGTCGTGGTAGAGTATTATTTTCTTTTGCCGTTAGACACAGAGGTGTAGATCAATACACTGGTCAGGCACGAGGTGGCATTGCTGGTCCATTACCAACAGTGTTCTATGATTTTGATGAACAAGATACTCGTAGAGATGTTACTTGTGTACCTTATCAATGGGGAAATCCAACTGACGGTTTTGCACAACAAGAATTAGTAGGACTAGATACTTGGTATTTTGGAAAATACAGATATGAGTGGATGAATCGCTATGTGACGTCTACTAATGATGATGGTGTAAACAAAATTTACATGCGCTATGCAGAAGTATTATTGATTGCAGCTGAAACTGCTAATGAATTACAAGGACCTGGTGCTGCTGCACCATATTTAAAAGAATTGAGAAGACGTGCATTCCCTTCTGAATTACATGCAGAAAAAGTAGATGCATACGTTGATGGTTTATCAAGCTCTGCAGATATGTTTGAAGCTATAGTAAATGAACACAAATACGAGTTTACTGGCGAAATGGAACGTAAGATGAACTTAATTCGTTGGAACTTACTTGGTGCTAATTTAGATGAAGCTAAAGTAAAAATGTTTAACCTTAAAAATAGAATGGGTGAATACGCAGACGTACCAACTACTCTTTATTACAAATATGAAGAGGATGGAGAAACGCTAGATATCTATGGTTTAAACAGAAATGAAACTACAAACCCAGGACCTGATTACTCTGAGCAAGATTGGACTGCTTTAGAAGACGACATGATTAACTCTATATATAAGCTAGGCGTAAATCCTGATGACAGACAATTTTGGCCTATATGGCAAGTCTTTTTAGATGCAAGTAACGGTCAATTAGTTAACGATTACGGCTATTAATAACTATTAATTAAGAAACTTAAAACAAGATGAAAGCAAGATATATTTTAAAGTGTTCAATAGTGCTATTTTCTCTACTGTTTACATTTTCGGGATGTGACAGTCCAGATGAAGTTATTGAAGAGCTAAACGTAAGTCGTGAGTTTGCACCTGTTGGATTACAAGCATTTATTAGAAATCAAGTCGTTGTAGAACTTCAATGGGATTCTGATCCTTATGTTGAGAACTATGTTGTAGAATTTAGTGAAGATTCGTCTTTTTCTACCATCGTAGAAACTGTTAACGTTACTTCAGATCAGGTTCCTGTTCAAGTAGAAATGCAACAAGAAACATTTTATTACATAAGAGTGCAAGCCATAAGCTCTAGAGGATTGGAAAATTCTACTTATGCTACCACAACGGCAGAGACATTAACTGAGCAGATTTTTTACCCTATTGTACCTGAGGATATTTTAGCTACCGAAGCAACTTTTAGATGGTTGCCTAATACTACCGTTACTGAATTGTTTTTGGTACCTGGTAATATTACTTACACTTTATCTGCACAAGAAATTGCAGAAGGTGTTGCTACAGTAACAGGGCTTACAGGTGAAACAGATTATACAGTACAAATACTTAATGGCACTACCATTAGAGGTGTTTTAACATTTACTACAGGTATTGATATTGGAGATGGTATTTTAGTGACTACTTCTGATGATATATTTCAAATGGTAGCTGATGCTAATCCTGGTGATGTTTTAGTATTAGATGCTGGTGACTATACTGCACAAGTTGGTACAATTACTTTAGACAAATCTTTAACTATTAGAGGTCTTTACAGTTTTGACAAACCTTTACTGAAAGTAAGTTTTTCTGTAGTAGATGGCGCTACTGATGTAGAGCTTATAGACTTAGACCTTACTGGTGATGTCGCTACAGATTTAACAGATATGCTAAGATATACTGCTACTGGCAACTACAACTCATTATTGGTAAGTGGTTGTAATGTTCATGATTATAACAGATCGTTTATAGCAGGAAATGTTACCGATGCTATTGTACAATCAATAACAGTTGAAAACTGTGTTGTCACAAATATATTAACAAGTGGTGGTGATTTCTTTGACTTCAGAAACTCTGATGTCCTAAATGTTAATTTTAGCAACAGTACATTCAACAATTGTGCGCCAGGAAGAGATTTCTTTAGAATTGATGATGCTGGAACTTCTACCCAATCAGGTTTTACTTGTAATCTAACAATAGACAGTTGTACATTATACGCCTGCTCTAACTCTTCAAGTAGAAGAATTCTATATGTAAGATTCCAAGACAATGATATTACGGTAAACAATACTTTAATTACAGATACGGCATCTGAAGGCTACTCAGACCAAACAAGAACAGATGAGTTCATTACATTTAGTAATAATACCTACTTTAATGCACCTACGTTCTATGACCCTACAGTACTTAGATACGACACATCATCGAGTTACACAACCACAGATCCTGGTTTTGTTGATCCTCTTAATGGTGATTTTACAATTACAACTCAATCATTAATTGATAATCAAGTTGGTGATCCACGTTGGAGACAATAATATTGATATTTAGATAAGTTAGTCTTTTAAAAGGAGATTTGTTCAAATAACATTTCTCCTTTTTTATTAAATTTAATTTGAAGATTAAACATGAAAAATAAAGCCTTAATATTACTATTTAACCTTTTATCCTTTTTAGGGATTTCCGCTCAACAATTAGCATTTCCTACTGCCGAGGGTTTTGGACAACATGCAACTGGCGGAAGAGGTGGTTTTATTTATAAAGTTACAAATCTTAATGATAGCGGCGAAGGTAGCCTTAGAAAAGGCATCCTAAAGAAAGGGGCTAGAATTATTGTTTTTGATGTTTCTGGCACTATTGAACTTCAATCTAAATTAGACATTAACAAAGGTGATTTAAGTATATTAGGGCAAACTGCACCTTGTGGAGGAATTACACTAAAAGGCTACCCAGTAACCATAAAATCCAATAATGTTATCGTAAGATATCTAAGGTTTAGAATGGGAGATATTAACGCTATTGAAGGGGATGCTCTTGGTTGCAGAGACACCGAAAATGTAATCATAGACCACTGCTCTATTAGTTGGGGAACCGATGAAAATGCTTCCTTCTACAACAATAAAAATTTCACATTTCAATGGAATATTGTTTCCGAAGCTCTAAACAGATCTGTACACAAAAAGGGTGCTCATGGTTATGGCGGAATTTGGGGTGGAGTGAACGCTTCGTTTCATCATAATCTTATCGCTAATAACAATAGTAGAAACCCAAGATTTAGCGGCTCTAAAACCACAGAAAATTCAGAAAATGAATTTGTAGATTTTAGAAACAATGTAATTTATAATTGGGGAGAAAACAGCATTTATGGCGGCGAAAAAGGAACATACAATATCGTAAATAACTATTTTAAATCAGGTCCTGCCACGACTTCTTCTAAATTAGACAGAATCGTAAGCCCTTCTGAACCTTACGGGAAATTCTATGTTGATGGAAATTATGTTTATAATTATGAAGATATCACTGAGAATAATTGGGATGGTGGTGTACAATGTAATAACCCTGAACTTGCTAAACTAGAAACTTCAATAGATATAAGTAACAATATTTCAACTTCCAATGCTGAAACTGCTTTCGACAAAGTGCTAAAAAATTCTGGAGCTAGTTATTCTAGAGATAAGGTTGACAAACGAATTGTGGAAAATGTAAAGAAAGGAAAAGTAAGTTATAAAGATGGTATCATAGACTCTCAAAATAATGTTGGTAGTTGGCCAAAAACTAAAACTAAAAAATCCCCAAAAGATTCTGATGGAGATGGTATCCCTGACAAATGGGAGCGAAAACTTAAATTAAATAAAAACAAAAAGGACGCTCATTTAAACACCTTAAATGAGAACTATTCTAATATTGAAGTTTATGCTAATATGTTAGTAGATGAAATGTAAATACATCTACTAACATTTAATTATTCAAACTCAAAAGCACCTATATCTGGAGCCGCCCCATTAAACGGAAGACCAACATCTTCGC
>JASBSE010000209.1 GCA_030149115.1 Winogradskyella sp.
TTTGAATAATATGTAGAATCACTACCTTTTTTTAGAACATCTCAATACACATTGATATAAAAAATCCCAGCAGTTTTGTTGGGATTTTTTTATGCTTAATAGTTATCTACATTAAGAATTACCCTAACAGACCTAAAATCCTTAACAGCATTAAAGCTGTTGTCAATTTTCATAATAGCGTCTTTGGTTTTTGACAATGATTGGTTTTGAGGAATCTTAATTAAGATATTTTTATTAAACAAGTTTCTTATTCTAGAAATTGGTGGAAACTCAGGTCCTAAAACATTTGCTTTAAACACTTGTCGCAGTGATTTAGCATACCAATCTGCAGCTAAATTGACTCTATTATAATCCTTATGCTTTAATGTAATTTTAATTAAACGATAAATAGGTGGATATTTAAAATTGTACCTATCGTTCATTTGCTCAGCAAACATCTCCTTATAAGCATTTGTAGACACTTGTTGCAGAATATTATGATGCGGATTGTAAGTTTGAATTAACACCTTTCCTCTTATATCTGTTCGGCCTGCCCTACCAGATACTTGTGTCATTAATTGGTAACTACGTTCATGTGCTCTAAAATCTGGGAAGTTGAGCAAGTTATCGGCATTCATAATACCAACCAGCTTCACGTGTCTAAAATCTAAACCCTTAGTAAGCATTTGTGTCCCTACCAAAATATCTATCTCTCGTTGTTCAAACTTATTAATGATTTTTTCAAACCCATGTTTTCCTCGAGTAGTGTCTAAATCCATACGCGCCACTTTCCTTTCCGGAAAAAGCACTTTTACTTCTTCTTCTATCTGTTCTGTGCCAAAACCTTTTGTGTCTAATGTAGCATTTCCACAAGCCTGACATGCTTTTGGAGTTACTGTATGGTAGCCACAATAATGACAACGTAGTTGATCTCTATATTGATGGTATGTTAAACTTACATCGCAATTAGGACATTGTGGTGAATTACCACAAGTTGTACATTCTACTATTGGCGAAAACCCTCTTCTATTCTGAAATAATATGATCTGAAAACCTTCATCCAAAGTTTCTGTCATTTCCTCAATAAGTCTATCGGAAAAATGACCTTTCATACGTTTGCGTTTGTACTTATCTGCTAAATCCACCAATTCGATATCTGGCATTAACACATTATTGAAACGTGTTTTTAATTCTACAAATCCGTATTTGCCTTGGCTAGCGTTAAAATAACTTTCTAAACTTGGAGTTGCTGATCCTAAGAGGATATTAGCTTTGTGGATATTAGCTAATACTACAGCTGCATCTCTGGCATGATATCGTGGTGCAGGATCAAATTGTTTGAAAGACTGCTCATGTTCTTCATCAACAATAATTAATCCTAAATTAGAAAAAGGCAATAGCAAAGACGAGCGTGCTCCAATTACCAATTGTGCTTTTTCTAAATTATTTTTTAGATTGTGCCACACCTCCACCCGCTCGTTGCTAGAATATCTACTATGAAAGACCGCTACCTTTTCAGCAAAATAATCCTGTAAGCGTTGAACTAACTGTGTTGTTAAGGCTATTTCTGGTAATAAATATAGTACTTGCTTACCTAGTTTAAGTTGCTCTTCTATAAGCTTCACATAAATCTCGGTTTTACCAGATGATGTTACACCATGTAAAAGTGTTACTGGCTTGGTATCAAAAGCCGTTTTAACACCTTCAAGTGCTTTTGTTTGAGCATCACTCAATTGCTTGGTTTGCTCATTCCCTTCACCCTCAAACTGAACTCTATCGGTTTGAATGTAATATTCTTCTAAAATAGACTTATCAATCAGTGCTTTAATAATTGCTGACGACGCTCCACTACGCTCACTTAAGTCTGAAACTTTAATTGGTTTTTGTTCTGAAGCCTCAAGTGTAAACAAGGTTAAAATAACTTCACGCTGCTTGGGTGCACGACTTAAAATTTCTAACAATTCCTGAAGCTTTTCTTTAGATTTATGCGCATCATGAAGCTTTACGTAGCGTACCAACTTTGGTTTGTACTTTTCGTAAAGTTCTTCTTGTAATTGCAGTACTCCTTTTTCTACCAAACGATTTACCGCAGGAAGAATACGCTTTTTATCTAAAATTGAAATGACGTCTTCAATCTTTAAAGATGACTGATATTGCAAGGCTTCGTAGATTAAAAACTCGTCATCTTTAAGATCAGCCTCTGACACTTCTACACTTTCATTTTTTACAAGGATGGTTTCACTTTCTATAATGAATGCATTTGGCATAGCGGCACGCATTACTTCACCCAAACTGCACATATAATAACTGGCTATCCATTGCCAATGTTTCAGTTGTAATTCTGTTATAACTGGCTCTTCGTCTAAAATTTGATGAATGGTTTTAGCGTCATAAGCCGTAGGTGCATTATTATGAATTTTAAAAGCTAAGGCTGTGTAAATTTTACTTTTGCCAAAAGGCACAGCAACTCGCATTCCTGTTTTTAGGAATTGAGCTTCAGCTTCGGTAATGTGATAGGTGAAAGCCTTTTGAAGCGGAATTGGTAATATGACATCTAGAAAATAGTTCATTTTAGAACACTCTTGTGATAATCTTATTTATTGCTATTGGTATTAAT
>JASBSE010000210.1 GCA_030149115.1 Winogradskyella sp.
TTTGAATAAGAGTTAATCCCTCTGTAGTATTCTAATGCAGTACTGTAATCACCATGCCATCTATGACTTGCAGCAAAAATGTAATTGTTACGACGTATCTCGTTACTATCGTTTTTAATAAAATTAGCCTTTAAATCTTCGGCAATTAATTCGGCTTTGTCTGGATCTCTTTGAACCAAATATTCACCTAATAAAAACAGTGATTCTTTTTTAACACTTTTAGACACATCGCTATCTATAATATTCTGCAAACTATCTTGATAAGCATCTACAGGTGCATCTTGACAAAAACTAAGATTAGTAAATACTAAGCACAACCCAAGGAAAATATGATTGAATTTCATATACAATTATTAGTAAGACAAATTTAGCAAACCAAATGATTTCAAAAATCACCCAAAAGGATGAAATGATAACTATCACAATTTAAGAATTTTACACCTAAGCTATTAATCCATTAGAGTTATGAAAAAATTTATCCCTACCCTATTCTTTTTATTAGGTTTAGGCTTACACGCACAAGTTGGTGTTGGTACAACCAATCCGCAATCTACATTAGATATTGAAGCAAGCAATGCTACAAACCCAACAAATACAGATGGTATACTTGTACCTAGAATTGATAACTTCTCAATATCAAACCCTACCGCTACCCAAGATGGTATGCTTGTATTCTATACGGGTTCAGGAGCTTCTGGTAAAGGTTTTTATTATTGGGATAATTCTACAACTACATGGATATATCTTTCTTCTGGCTCTAAAAACACATTAGACCAAGCCTATGATGAAGGTGGTGCTGGAGCAGGAAGAACTATAACGGCAGATACTGGAGCTGTAATTATTGAAGGTGGTGGTGGCTTAAGAGTTGAAAGTAGTGCCCAAACCAGTATGTTAAATGTCAATGGCGCTAACAATGCCGTGGGTATTGGTGAAGGTAACCCAACTAGTCCTTTACATGTAGGGGTTTCTACTACTTTTGATCTTCTAAGACCTAATTCAGGGCAAGATGGTATATTTATCAAAGGTGGTGATGACAATTCTGGACTTGATGCCATTGGTGCATCCATAAGTTTTGGTGGTGCCGCCACAACTAGAGCAAACGGACGAAAAAGTGCCATAGCTTTAGTACAAACAAGCTCATTTGTAGATCAAAACGGACTAGCATTTTATGTACACCCATCAAATGCTAATTCAGATCCTATGTCAGAAGGTATGCGCTTAACACACCAAAAGTATTTAGGTATTAACAACACCTCTCCTTCTGCAACATTAGATGTTGTAGGAACAATGCAGTTTGTGGACGGCAATGAAGCCACAGGCTATGTACTAAGCTCTGATGCTTCTGGAAATGCATCTTGGACTAATCCTGCATCAATCTTCACAGATACGGACGACCAAAACATACAAAACTTATCATTTAACAATTCAACAAGTATTTTGACTGTTGGTATTGAAAATGGAACTGCTCAAACGGTTAATCTATCAACTTTAAATACTGGAGGAGATATTACTCAAATTACTGCTGGTAGTGGAATGACTGGTGGTGGTACAACGGGAGCTATCACTTTAAATGCTTATGGTACCAATGGTCTTTTAACTTATGCTGATGATATAAGGCTAGGTGGTACTCTTACGCAAAACACTCAAATCGCTTTGGCCGCACAGACCTTTGATATAAACTTAAATAGTACTGGCGATTTTGCTATACAAGATGCAGGTACAGATGTGTTTTTTGTAGAAAACACAGGAGATATTGGTATAGGAAATTCTAATCCTGCTTACCCACTACACATTACAGAATCTGTAAACGGAACAACCAGAGGTTTATTTATAGACAAAACCGATAATTCTGGCAACGAAACTTCTGGTCTGTATATTGAAAAAACAGGAAATGGATCAGGGAGAAGTCATGCTATTTTTACTGATATTGACGGCACTGGTGATGGTCAGAAATACGGAGTCTTTAATAGAATTACTAGTTCTGCCAATGGAAGTCAGTATGGAACAAGAAATTTTCTAAATGGGGCAACAAGCTCCTCTCAGTTTGCTACATTTAATAATCTTGACAACAATGCAACCGGCAATCAATATGGTGTTTATAATGGTATGCGAGGTATAAATGCATCTAACCTCTATGGAGTCTTTAATGAGTTTAGCTATTCATTTTCAGGTGTAAACGAAATTACTGGTATCAAAAATCAATTTTCTGGAGGAAACCCAGGCACAACTGAAGGCTCTACAGGTATTTTCTCTACTTTCTCAACTCCTGCAAATGGGACATACTACGGTGTAAGAAACGTATTTAGTGCTGGTGCAACAGGCACAGGAACCAAGTATGGTACTTACAACATTATTGACAACTCAGCTGGCGGTACGCATTATGGAACATACAATAATGTTGCTACAAGCAATGGTTGGGCTGGTTACTTCTTAGGTAAAGCGTATGTTTCAAATAAACTAGGAGTAGGAACTGGTGCAGGAGATCCAGATGGCTTTGTAGAGGTACGTGCTAACAATTCTGGTGCTCAACCTAATATAAACTTAGTTGATATAGGTGATAGCGGTGCAAGAATAAATTTCAGCAATACAGATACAACAAATGGTAATGTTTGGACACTTTTTGGTGATACAGAAAATACCGCAGCAAATAGTCGTTTCAACATATATCACCCTACTGGTGGTAATATTATCCAAATAATGGGTGATGGATTAGTTGGTATAAACAGAGCTCCTACAACAAATTCGCTAGAAGTAAGTGGTAATGCCTCAAAAAATACCGCTGGTGGCTGGTTAGCAAATTCGGATCGTCGCCTTAAGAAAAATATCAACACCATTGATAGTGAGTATGCACTAAACAAATTATTAGCATTAAGAGGTGTAACATACGAATGGGATGATGACAAAACAGGCATTAACAGACCAGAGGAATTACAATATGGTTTTATTGCTCAAGAATTAATGGAGGTGTTCCCAGAAAAAGTAACAAAAGATAATTTAGGATTTTACCAAACGGCTTATGGTGATTATGATGCTGTTTTTGTACAGGCTATAAAAGCATTAAATACAAAAATTGAAACTCTAGAGACAGAAAATAAAATTCTCAAAGAGAAGCTTAGCAAACTAGAGGTTTTAGAAGCTCGTATCCTGGCTTTAGAAAACAACAACACTATCAATTCAACTAAAAACGAAACTGCCAGTGCTATAAAAGACTAAACAATACATAATTGAATATTACATTGTAGATTTCAATTGTTTTTGAGTGAAAAAGTCGCAGTAGGGAGCGGCTTTTTCAATTTTAAGTACTTAAAAATATGTATAGACTCCAATATTTCACCCTTTTGGGTGAAATATACTTTTATGGAAATTGTCACTTTTACAACTGCTATTAATACGTGTGGTCTTATGAAAACTATTATACTCTCATTTGTTTTATTTCTTACTTCATTAAGTAGTTATTCGCAGACATGTGCAACTACTAATGCATATCTAACCTCACAAGCTGCTGTTGATAATTTTGTAGCAACATATAGTGGTACTTGTGATACTATTGACGGCTATTTACGTATTTATGGCGGAGCCGACATTACAGATTTATCAGGATTATCATTTATAACACAGGTTAATGGTTATCTACAAGTATCTTACTGTAATAATTTATCAAATTTAACAGGCTTGCAGAACATTACTAATATTGGTAGTTATGTTAATATATCAAATAATGCTGTTATTAACACTATTAATTTACCCAATCTTAATACTGTTAATGGCGATGTATATATAAGAGACAACACTAATATTAACACTATAGACTTAAGCAGTTTGTCTTCTGGAGTAGATGATTTTTATGTAGAAGATAGTGACGTTGTCTCAACCTTATCTATTCCTAATCTTAATTCAACACTAGGAAATTTCGTTATTGAAGGTACCAATTTAACCAATTTAAATTTTACTAATTTAACAACTATTGGTGGGCAATTTTACTTTTATAATAACAATTCAGTAACTTCTATAAACTTACCCAACCTTACCAGTGTAGGGACTATGTTTTATGTAAGATCTGCAGCCGCTTTACAATCTGTATCTCTAAATACGCTAGCATCTGCGCCAAACGGCATTTATATATCTAATGCATATGTTTCTGGTAGTACTGCAAACCCTACTTATTTGGTGCTAACTGGAGATACCGTTTCCTCTGTAGAACTTCCAAGTATGGGTGCTCTTGAATTAATAAATATATACAGCGCTACAGCACTAAACACTTTAAACCTAAGCTCACTAACTACAGTTAATAGTTATGTTAGAATTGATTCAGAGATGGCCTCTGTTAGTATACCAACAATTACTTCAATCGGTTCTTACTTGAATATTACCAGTCCGAATCTTACGAATGTTAATTTTTCTGGTTTAAATAGTATTGTGGGTTCTTTAGAGATTTTAGGTTTGAACACCTACAGTAGTAGTGCTACACAAAACAATATAACAATTGCCTACATTAACAATCCTCTTACTCTAGATTTGGGCAGCATAAATTCAGCTAATAATTTAAGTATATACAACACCAGTCTCACTGATCTTTCTGCTGTTTCTGCAGTAACTAATATTGCTAATGACTTACTGATTTATGACAACACGAATCTATCAGATGTTAGTGGATTAGCTTCAATATCTAACGTTACTGGAGATTTTCAATTAACCAATAATGCCATTTCCAACATAAATGCTCTATCTGGCTTAACTTCGATAGGTGGAAATTGTGAAATTGGTGATGCAGGATTAACCTCTATCAACTTACCAAATCTTACTACAGTTGGTGCTGGGTTATATTTACATGGGCCAAGCTTGGTAAGTGCTTCACTTCCTTTATTAACGTCTACGGGTTCAAATGGATTGAAGATTCAAGATGCAAATTTTGGATATAGTTCAAGTGGCACCTTGATTATTTCAGATTTACCTAGTTTTAATAGTTTTAATGCTTCTAATATGTATTTTCATACCATAACCATTGATAACACTGGTCTAACAGATTTATCAGGCCTATCTTCCGTGACAGGTGGAATATCCACTGTAATCATCAGTGATAACGCTCAACTAGTTAGCTTAAATGGGTTAAACAACATCACAGGAATGGTATATGGATTTTCATTGACAAATAATAATTCGTTGAATGATTTATCTGCTCTATCTGGAATTCAATCTGGAAGTACAATGAGCAGTATCGCAATTCAAAACAATGATGGTTTAACTAATTTAAATGGGTTACCAAATGTAACTTTAACTAACAATTCTGGATTTGTTTTAGAAAACAATAATGCCTTAACTGATATTTCTGGTATGGCAGGTATTTCAGCAACACGAATATTAATTTCCGGCAATGACGCTTTAAACGACCTGACTGGTGTAGATTTTCAAAATTTAACAATTGGCAGTTCAGCATCTTTAGAAATAGATGACAACGACGCATTAACGTCATTATCTGGTATTGCTAATACATCAAGTTTAGACGTTGATCTAAATATTGAAGAAAATAATAGTTTAACGGACATTAGCCTTTTAGAAGAATTAATTTACTTAGGTGGTAGCTTAACAATAACCAATAACACTTCTCTAAACGAATGTTGTATTGTAAGAAACTTTATTGATGGAACATCTTACCTTGATGGTAACTTAGTCATATCAGGAAATGATACCGATTGTTCAGGAATACCTGCAATACTTGTTAGCTGTGCTGTTTCACAAGCTGATGATGATGAAGACAACATAATTAACACCGAAGATAATTGTACCGATGTAAATAATCCTAACCAAATAGATACAGATGGTGATGGTATAGGCGATGCTTGCGATAATTGCCCAGACACCGCAAATTCAGATCAGGCAGACACAAATAACAATGGCATTGGTGATGTGTGCGAAAGTAGTGGCACAATAGATACAGGCTCTAGTGATGGCGGAGTTGGTATTGGTACTACAACACCTCATAGCCAATTAGAAATTGCAACAGGAGACGTCTTTATCAATAATAAATATAGAGGCATTATTATGAAAGCACCAGACGGAAAATGTTACCGTTATCAACCGGCTGACAATGGTGTTTTAAAAGGCAAGGAGATTACCTGTCCGGATAATTAAAAGTCAAAGATTAAAAATAATTGTTTTCAAGGACAATTATGATTTTGGGCGAGAAAGCCGCAGTAGGGAGCGGCTTTTTCGAGCTCAAAACTCAAAAAATAACCTCTAAGTTTATATAAAGTTTTAACTATTAGTTAATTTTTAATTTTAGTTTTTGGAAAGAGTCGCTGTAGGGAGCGGCTTTTTCCTTTGCTAAAACCACTTTATAGTAAGTTTGGCAAGTTTCTCTTTAAAGTTAGTATATGGCGGAAACAGCAATTCATTAATACCAAAGGTATGTTGCTTTACCACTGCACGCTGGTTACTAAAGGCTTTAAAACCATAAAAACCATGGCTTTTACCTATACCACTGTTATTTATTCCGCCAAACGGTAAGTTATGATTCGCATAATGTATTACATTAGTGTTGATACACGTACCTCCTGCTCTTGTGTTTCTAATTATCTTCTTTGTGTTTCTTTTACTGCTACTGTAGATGTACAACGCTAATGGTCGTTCTTTGGAGTTGATATAAGTAATGGCTTCATCTAATGTTTTATAGGTAACGATTGGTAAAACTGGTCCAAATATTTCCTCGTTTAATAATGAAGCCTCCTCACTTATATCTGAAACTATTGTTGGCGCTATATATTTTGAATCGGCTTCTATCTCACCACCAACATCTACTTTGGCATTTAAACTTTTAGCATTTTCTAAATGAGTTTGTAAACGCTCAAAATGCTTTTGGGTTACAATCCTTGCATAAGAATCTGATGTCTTAGGCGTATTTGTAAAATAATGTTCTATCCATTTTTTGCAAGCCTTGGTAAACTTCTCTTTTACAGTTTCATCTATTAAAATATAATCTGGTGACACACATATCTGCCCTGCATTCATAAACTTTCCCCAAACAATTCGCTTTGCAGCTTTATCAATATTAGCAGTACTATCTATTACTGTTGGAGACTTTCCACCCAACTCAAGCGTTACAGAAGCTAAGTGTTTAGCAGCCGCAGACATCACTATTTTACCAACGTTTGGTGAGCCCGTAAAAAAGATATGATTAAACGGCAATTGTAATAACTGAGCGGATGTTTCGACTTCACCTTCTACTAACGCTACATCTTCTTTTTCAAAAACAGTTTTTATAATTTCAGCCATCAAAGCTGAAGAATTAGGTGTCATCTCTGATGGTTTTATAATTACAGAATTACCTGCTGCAATTGCAGAAACCAAAGGCCCAAAGGTTAAATTAAACGGAAAATTCCATGGTGAAATAATTAAACAAACACCTTTAGGTTCATAAATATAATAAGAGCTAGAGCCTAGCATGGACATAGGTGTATCTACCTTTTGTTTTCGCATCCATTGTCTCAGATTAGACTTTGCAAATTTAATTTCGCTTATAATCGGATAAATCTCGGTGAGCTCTGCTTCTACTCTAGGCTTGTTTAAATCTTTGTGTAATGCTTCAATAATTTGATTTCTAAAGGTTATTTCAATGGTAGTCTTCAGTTTTTTTAATTTCTTTATTCTAGAACCATATGGTACAGTTCCTATCTCTAGCTGTTGGGATTGTTGTTTTAAAAACAACTGATAATGAGAGTTTTCATTAAAATCTATGCTGTCTTTATTCATGTACTTTCTAATATAATTATACCTATGCATTTCATCGATGATATCCGTAAAGCATCTCTTTAAACCTGAAAATCAATGATTTCAACTTAACAAAACAACGTTTTTAAAGGGCTGCAAGCTCATTTTGTGTATTTCATCGATGTTTTTGACTAACAAATGTCAGTTATCTAATTATCGTCTGGTTTCGTCCAAAAATTTCAACCTATATGAACAAACCGATGTTTCTTTGAATCGAAATTAAAACAAAACGGTTTAATAACAATGAAAAAAGGTTTAGTCATATTAGCTTTCTTAACAATGTCTCTAGCAGGATTTGCTCAGCAAGATGTTGTAAGTAATGTTGAGACTGAATTGGTTGAAACTATTAAATCTGAAAAGCCAGAGGTTGCAAAAGCTACTATATCTGCTAAGGCTAAGGCTAAAGTTTTAAGAATGAATCATAAGAAAAGTAACGAGATTATAAGTATTAAAGCTTACAGAAAAAGTCTTCAAATTAAAGTTAAGACTGTTAAGCTTTGCTAATTAATATGCTATTAACCATTGAAAAAGTCGAAACGTTTGTTTCGGCTTTTTTGTTATGGTAAAGTTTCTTTCCTTTAGCCATAAGCATTTTCTTATAAAATAAAGATTTACTATTTTGTACTTACCTTTTAACCCTCTATGACCAATCCTGTTACTGTTTTTCTTAGTCATTCTTTCAGAACTAAACTTATTTTGATTCTATGTTTAGTTAGCTTCTTTTGTGGTGCACAAAACCTTACATTTTATCATTACGGCACAAAAGACGGATTGTCTCAAGAAACAATAAGAACTATTCTAAAAGATTCTAACGGGTTTTTATGGTTAGGCACGCAAGAAGGATTAAATAGGTTTGATGGTACATCTTTCACGGTTTATAAAAACCAGAAAAAAGACAGCCTGAGTATATCTGGAAATTTTATTAATACTCTTTTAGAAGATAAAGAGGGTAATATTTGGATAGGCACAAACGACAATGGTATTTCTATATACGATTCTAAAATCAATAGTTTTAGAAGTACCAAAGTTAAGACTGGAAATTGTAGTAGTTTATCCAAAACTTCGGATGGTACAATAATCGCAACGGTACTAAATGAAGGTATTTTTATTTTCACTAAAGGAGGTGATAATTACTGGAAAATCTCAAAAATTGATGGAGAAACGCAGCAATTCAATTCAACATTTGTTGATAAAGACATAGTGTATGTAAGCACACAAGATGGAAAGCTTTTTGTATGTGAGAATATTAAGACTAAAGATGCAAAGTTTTTCGAGATTAAATTCAACCAACCAATCGCAAATATTAATACCATTTTTGCTACTAATAAAAAAATCTGGCTTGGTACTACTAATGGACTTTTTATATACAACAAATCCAAAAAACAACTTTCTAAAATACCTTTAAATAAAGGCACAAACAAGGATTTACACATTTCATCTATTGATATGTATAATAACACCTTTTACATTGGCACTTTCGATGGTTTTTACATAGCAAAAGATTTTAATGAACAAAACCTACGCTTTGAGCACATAACCACATATTATGGTGAACAGAATCATAGCAATTCTATCACCTCGAATCGTGTTTATGATACTTATACAGATGGTAATTTACTTTGGGTTGGCACCAACAATCTAGATGTGGTTACCCTAGGGGAACCTGTCTTTAAAAATGTAAATACGACTTCAGAAATCTCATTAAATAATGCCTTTATTTTATCATTCGCCAAAAACAAAGATTACTTTTTTGTTGGGACTCGAAAAGGCATTAACTGCATAGATTCAGAAGGCAATGTCACTTACATTACTAAAGAAAATACAGATGATGCCTTAGCTTTTAACGTGATTAGAAGTATGGCAATAGACCAAAACAATTACATGTGGATTGGTACAATTAAAGGAGCTTCTATTATTGATTTGAATGATTTCGATCCTGAATCTCCAAAAATTATTAGTTTTTACAATGACATCAACGATCCTAAATCTTTAAGTTCTGATGCTACTCGTGGTATTCATATTGATAACAATGGTACAGTGTGGATTATGACTTATGGTGGAGGAGTCAACCGATTTACAGGAGACTTAAAAAGTAACATCATAACCTTTGAGCATTATAAAACCAAAGAAAGCACAAACTCAATAAGTTCCAATTTCACCTACAATATGTCGCAAGACAAGAATTTGGATTATTGGATAACCTCTGAAGATGGCCTCAACAAACTTCATTTTGAAGATGAGAATTATCAAAATCCTAAATTCACTAATTATTTTAGTGAGGAAAACGATTCCACAAGTCTGAGTAGTAACACTACTTTACATACGTGGCACGATGCTGATGCCACCTTATGGGTTGCCACACAAGATGGCTTTAATAAGTTCAATTCAGAAAACAACACCTTTAAACGCTTTGGTAATGATGAAGGCTTAACCAATACGTTTGTTTATAGTATCACCGAAGACCAAGACCATAATTTATGGTTAACTACTAATGGTGGCATATTTCGCTTTAATAAAGCAACTGAAGTTTTTACAAACTATACGGTAAATGATGGTTTGCAAAGTTCAGAGTTTAATCTTGGTGCCCATTATTACAATAAGGATAATAATGAAATTTATGTAGGAGGTATTAATGGTATTAATATTTTTAATCCTAGACATGTTCCTCAACTTGATGTACCAGGAGACTTAACCTTTACGTCCTTAAAGGTAAAAAACGAAGAAATTAATCCTGTAACTCATAAAGACATCATTGATCAGAGTATTACAACCGCAGATAAAATTACGCTTAACTATAGGGATTTTCCTTGTTATATTTCATTCTCGGATTTAGATCTGCGTCCAACAAAAAATAATGAGTTTGTATATGCTTTAGACAACAACGATTGGAATGAGTTATCAGGTTCAAGAGAAATTCCGTTGTTAGACCTTCCAAAAGGAAAACATACTTTAAAAATTCAAGGTAAATCCAGAAACAATCTTTGGCAAAAATCACCTTTAGAACTACAAATTAAGGTTATACCACCTTGGTACAAAAGCAACCTTGCCTATCTCTTTTATCTACTCATATTTTTAGGGATCGTATATGCGTTCTACAAAATAAGTTTGCAACGCCAAATTGCAGGACAAGAGTCTAAACGTTTACAAGAACTTGATGCCTTAAAATCGAGATTCATCACAAATATAACACACGAATTTAGAACACCACTCACCATAATTCTTGGATATTTAGGCAATGTAAAAGACAAAGTTAATGGTAAAAAAGAGCTTGAAACCTCTTTAGATACTATAGAACAAAATAGTAATAACCTTTTGGATTTGGTAAACCAAATGCTAGACTTAGCAAAGCTTGAAAAAGGCCAACTAAAATTAAACCTTGTACAAAACGATATCGTAAAATTTACGTCAAACGTTATTGATAGCTTTCTCAGTATTGCGTCTGACAAGGCTATAACCCTCGATTTTGATGCAATACCAAATAAAATTCTGATGGATTTTGATGCTGAAAAAATGCGTCAAATCTTAACGAATCTTATTTCAAATGCTATTAAGTTTTCGCCTGAAAATTCCACAATAGCTATAAACCTTAAAAAACAAAATAATAATCTGAACATTATAGTTTCAGATCAAGGCTATGGCATTCCCAAAGAAGAGCTTCCTAATATTTTTGATCGTTTTTACCAAGTTGAAGACAAAGCTCATAAAATTTCTCAAGGTACAGGTATTGGCTTAGCGTTAACCAAAGAGCTTGTGGAATTATTAGATGGAACTATTAAAGTTTCTTCTGAAATTGGAGAAGGCACTACTTTTAAAATTACATTACCAATTACAAATACTGCCGAAATCACAACTATTACTACCAATAACCGTGAAATGTCAGTTGGTACAGTAGTACCAAAAACAGCTGATATTATTTCGGACGAAGATTCTAACAATGTACTAATTGTTGAGGATAATCATGATATGGCAAGATATGTAGCATCGTGCTTACAACCGCAATACAAGGTCACTTTTGCTAACGATGGTAAGGAAGGATTGGAATTAGCATCAGAGCAAATTCCAGATATAATAATTACGGATGTGATGATGCCAAAAATGGATGGTTATGAGCTTACCCAACATTTACAGCAAAATACCAACACCAATCATATTCCTATCATTATGCTTACTTCTAAAGCGATGCAAGAGGATAAAATTGATGGAATTTCCAGTGGTGCAGATGCCTATTTGACCAAGCCTTTTCATAAAGAGGAATTATTACTCCGCATGAAAATGTTGATTGCCAAACGCAAACAGTTACAAGAAAAATATGCTGTAAATACTATTGTTACAACCACTAAAAAAGAATCTCAACCTACAGATAAAAACCTCGTTTTTCTACAGTCGGTAGTAGATGTTATTCATAACCATATCGAAGATTCTAATTTTGGACCAACCGAACTCGCAAAATCCATGGCGATGAGCGACTCACAACTCTACCGAAAATTAAAAGCCATTTCCAATTCTAGTACGGCCATTTTCATAAGAAAGGTACGTCTCGAAAAAGCAAAAGAATTACTAAAAACTACAGATTCATCCATTTCAGAAATTGCTTATGCGATAGGTTTTAACGACCCTAATTGGTTTAGTAAGACTTTTAAAGAGGAATTTGAACAAAGTCCTTCTGAGTTTCGTAATTAACTGACTTATAATTTCTTATTGACATAAGGAATAAATAATCCTTGTTGATTTTCTTCATTTTGACAAAATACTCCTTGCTTTTGAATAAATAATCAAGAACATTTTTACACATCGAAACTAGTTTTGGAGAGCTATTAATCATTAATTCATTGCAAGATGAAGACCTCTACATTTCTTGTGTCGCTTTTAGTTATCAATTCGAGCTTTTTGGCAGGTCATGTTTCCATTCAGTTATTTGGAAATGTAAATCCACTTATCCTTGGAGGAAGTGAAATTTTTCTTGGACTACTTTACTATGTCAACAAAGTTCTAAAAGATGTAAGAAACACTTTTAATGTGGAGGTCAAACTCTAGGACAAAGAATTATTAATACCCTACAAAATGAAGACAATTACAATTACCCTATTCCTATTCTTTTCATGTTTTGCCTTTTCTCAAGTTGGAGTTGGCAATACAGATCCAAAATCCACTTTAGATATTTCGGCATCGAGTACAACCTCACCGACCAACGAAGATGGTATATTAATACCTAGAATAGACAATTTCCCAACTACTAACCCAACAGCCGACCAAGATGGTATGATGGTGTTTTATACAGGTACATCATTATCTGGAAAAGGCTTTTATTATTGGGATAATGGAAGTGGTACTTGGGTGGCTGTAGGTAATAATACTAATGATTCTGATTGGCTAGAACTAGGCACATATACTGTGCCCGATGATATCAATGATAATATATATCATTTAGGTCAAATTAGAATTGGTAGTAGTAGCATTAATCCAGCAAAAGCCTCTATAGTAAGTACAGTTTCAGAAAACAGACAAGGTTTAGCAAATTATCATTCTGGAAGTGATGCATCAGATATAGGTTATGCCCTTTACAATCAATCTAACATCTCTGATATAATAAATTATACGAACTTCTACAATGTGAATAGCGGAACTCATAATTCATTACATTGGGGAATAAGGAATTATTTTAACAATAATGGAACTGGAACCAAGTATGGTTTAGAAAATGAGTTTGATTATACAGCACCAAATGGTCAAAAAATCGGTGTATCTAACAGATTTGAAGGCGGTAATAGTGAGACAATAGGAGTTCAAAACAGCTTTCCAGGTGCATGGACAATAACAGGAAATATTAGAGGAATTTATAATCTCATTAGTGCACCTGGAAATGGTCAACATTATGGATTATACTCTTCTTTATTTGGCTCAGGTTCTGGAAATAAATACGGAACTTATTCTAGTTTAAGTGGATCAGGAACTGGCGATCAATATGGTAACTATGTGAACATTAGCAATTCAGAATCAGGAACTCATTATGGTTCATATAATTATTTAACAGGTACTGGTGCAGGATATAAATATGGTGTGTATTCACAAATTCATAATTCTGCAGGTGGAATCCACTACGGAGTTTGGAGTGCTGTTGATAGTCCAACTGGTTATGCAGGCTATTTTATAGGAAGAACCTCATTAGGAGACTCTGTGTCCAACAGATATTTGATGCCTGCGGCCGATGGCACAGCTGGCCAAGTAATGACCACAGATGGTGCTGGTAATGTAACTTTTCAAAACGTAACTGGTGATGGCGATACCCAAAACACATTAGATCAAGCCTACGATGAAGGTGGTGTTGGCGCAGGAAAAAATATTACGGCAGATAATGGCGCTGTAAGAATTAATGGAGATGATGGCTTTCTAGTTACTGGAACATTTGGAAGCGGAGACACCATTGATAGTGAAATCACAGGCGAAGGTACACGAATGTTTTTTAACCCTAGCAAAGCTGCATTTAGAGCTGGATATGCAGAAGAAGATCGATGGGACGACACAAATATTGGAGACTATTCATTTGCTGTAAGTAGAAGAAGTCAAGCATCTGGTTTTGCATCAGTATCTCTTGGATATGATAGCGAAGCAATAGGTGATTTTTCAATTGCAATGGGAAATAATAGTGGTGCATCTCATGATTATGCATTAATGATTGGATTGAACTGCTTTTCATATAACAATGCGATTCACTCATTTGGTTTTGGTAATAGCGCTGAAACTCGTGCGCCTTATTCTTTTGCTTTTGGTCAATATGTAGATACATATGGTGATCATTCGATGGCTAAAGGTCTCAGTCTAATTGCAAGATCATATGGTGAAACCGTATTAGGTTTTAATAATTCCGATTATACTGCCAACTCAACAAATTCCTATAATGCCAATGATCGCTTATTTGTGTTGGGCAACGGAATTGATAGCTCTAATAGAAGTAATGCGCTCACAATTTACAAAGATGGACTAATGAACATCAATGATGAGTATAATATGCCATTAGCAGATGGAACAGCAAACCAAGTTATGACCACAGATGGAGCTGGCAATATAACTTTTCAAGATTTACCGATATACACCGATACCGACGAACAAGACCTTAGTAGCAATATCGTTACAGTTAATGAAGAAATTGAAATTACAATCACCAATGGAACGAGCACAACCATAAACATCCAAGATGCTGATGCTAACAGTACCAATGAAATTATAACTGCAGCCGTATTATCTGGCACGGATTTGGAAATCACCGAAGCAGGTAGCACCACAACAATTGATTTATCGTCTTTACAAGATGGAGATACCCAAAACACATTAGACCAAGCATACGACGAAGGTGGTGCTGGAGCAGGAAAAAATATCACAGCAGACTCAGGTGCACTAAGGATTAATGGTGATGACGGATTTTTGGTTACTGGTACTCTGGGAAGCGGCAACTTTATAGATTCTGAAGTTACTGGTGTCGGTACACGTATGTTTTTCAATCCAAATAAGGCTGCTTTCAGAGCAGGATATGTTTCAACAAATCAATGGGATAATACAAATATTGGATCATACTCTGTTGCTTTTGGAAGTGGCACTACAGCTTCTGGCGAAGTTTCATCTGCATTTGGAGCTTTTACAATTGCTTCAGGTCAATTTTCAATGGCATCAGGAGCTGGCACAACAGCATCTGGTCAAACCGCCATAGCGTCTGGGACATCAACAACAGCTTCAGGAGATTATTCTACTGCTTTTGGATATTCAACATTAGCCTCTGGAAACTATTCTACTGTTTTTGGAAATGACAATACCGCTTCAGGAAGATATTCTTCTGTATTTGGAAATAGCAATACTGCACCATCTGCTTATGAAACAGTTATAGGAATTAATAGCACCAACTACACACCAAACTCTACTACAAGTTTTAACAATAATGATAGGTTGTTTGTAGTAGGAAACGGTTCAATGCCAACCATGAGGAGTAATGCATTAACCATATACAAAGATGGCCGAATGACTATTAATGATGCCTATACCATGCCAACAATAGATGGCACTGCTGGTCAAGTAATGACAACAGATGGTGCTGGTAATGTAACTTTTCAAGATATTGTTGGTGATGGAGATACCCAAAACACCTTAGACCAAGCCTATAATGAAGGTGGTTCCGGTGCAGGAAACACAATAACAGCTAATGCAGGAGCGGTGACAATTGATGGTACAGATGGTATATTAGTAACAGGTATTTTAGGTTCTGGAGCTACAATTTCTAGTTCTACTGTAAATCCAACAATGTTTTTTAACCCTCGCACTGGATCGTTTAGGTCTGGTACGAGTAGTGGTACATCTTGGGACGCATCTAATACAGGCACCCTCTCTGTAGCGTTTGGGTCTGGAAATACTGCTTCCGGATATACTAGTACAGCAATAGGGATTTCAAATGTAGCATCAGGTGCAAGAGCGTTTTCTGGTGGTTCAAACAGTATATCCTCTGGTTTAGATTCATTTGCATTTGGTCTAGAATGTACTGCTAACGCAACAGGATCAGTTTCTATGGGTGTAGATAACACGAGCCATTCATTAGGAGAATTTACTGTAGGAACTTATAGTACGAATTATACAGCCTTTGATACATTTACTTGGAATATCAATGATAGGATTTTCTCGGTAGGAAACGGGAGTTCAACATCAGCAAGAAGCAATGCTTTAACTATATATAAGAGTGGAGAAGTAAATATCAATGATGCATATTCACTTCCTACTTCCGATGGTACAAATGGCCAAGTCATGACTACCGATGGTGCTGGTAATGTAACCTTTCAAAACCCAATGACAAATACAGACGACCAACAAGTTGATAACCTTGGCTTAGTTGGGACTGTATTAGGCATTTCTCTTGAAGACGATGGAGTTGCACCTGTGACTGTTGATTTAGCTTCTATAAACACAGACAATCAACAAATAGATAATTTCAGTTTTAACTCAACCACAAACATCCTAACCTTAGAAATTGAAGACGACGGCCAAGTTGCACAAACTGCGGATTTATCAAGCCTTAATCCAACTAAATCCGTTGCAAGAATATACATGCTTAATTCACAATCTGAAACAAATGGAGGTACAACAAAAGTAAATTTTGATACTGTTGATTTTGATATCAATAGCAACTTTAATACAACTACGGATGAATTTACTGTGCCAACAGATGGGATTTATCGTGTAACCGCACAAATAACTTTAGACTCGAGTACAGCAACTGGCGTTTTTGGTGTGCGCATTCGTGTAGATGGCACACAAGAAAGACGTTCTGAATATAATCACCATGGTAATGGAGAACTTGTAAGACAAGTGACCTCAATATTAAATTTAACAGCTGGTCAGACTATCGATGTCGCCTTTGTAAGACCAGCCGTGGGTGCAACCATTAATCAGAACGCAAGAGCAACTTTTTTTGAAATAGAACAATTATAAAAATATATATAGCATAATTGGATTGTCTTCAATTATATTTTTTCCAAAGAAAGCCGAAGTAGGGATCGGCTTTCTTTTTTTAAAACATTACTAAATCTTAACATTATGAAAAGAGCAAATTTCTTAAAGTCCATAGGTGGATTAAGTATCTTAACTTTTTTACCTCAACCGAGCTATGCAAGTACAATATCATATCTTGATAAACTAAAGTCAAAAATCATCAGAAAAGATGAAGGTGAAGTCTTAAATGTAATTGGTGATATACAAACGCATAAGTTAGTTGGTAGTGAAACCGACAATCAAATTGTAGAATGGGAGGATAATGTAGAACCTGGCACCGGAATTCCTCCACATATTCATACTAAGGAAGATGAAATTTTTAGAGTTATAAAAGGGCAAGTTGAAATAATGGTAGATGGTAAAACGTCCATTTTAAAACCTGGTGACACAGCATTTGCTCCAAAAAATTTACCACATTCATGGAAAGTGGTAGGCACAGAAAAAGCCACCATGATTACTAGTGCTTTTCCTGCTGGGATTGAAATCATGTTTAGAAAATTAGCAGATTTACCTCCTGGACCACCAGATTTTGAAAAAGTAACTGAAATATGTGGTGAACACGGTATTACGTTCGTAAAATAAATCACTGTATACTTATCCATAAAACTTAAAAGAAAGTCGATTCCCATTTCGGCTTTCTTTTTTATTTTTAGTTGGTCTTTACTTTATTTCAAAGTTTAAGTTTTGTAGTTTTATAGACTTCAAAATTCCAGAAAATGTCAGAACAAAAACGTCTCTTTTTAGTCGATGCTTACGCGCTTATTTTTCGTGGGTATTATGCTTTTATAAAAAACCCAAGAATTAACTCTAAAGGTGAAGATACCTCAGCCATTATGGGCTTTATGAACTCGCTTTTAGATGTCATCAAACGCGAAAGACCGGACCATTTAGCGGTATGTTTTGATAAAGGCGGAAGTGTAGATCGTGTAGAAATGTACGAAGACTATAAAGCCAACCGTGACGAGACACCAGAAGGCATTCGCACTGCAATTCCTCATATTTGCAACATTCTGGAAGCTATGCATATTCCAATTATGGTAAAGGAAGGTTTTGAGGCAGATGATGTTATTGGGACACTTTCCCGTCAAGCGGAAAAAGAAGGTTACAAAACCTATATGGTCACACCAGATAAAGATTTTGCGCAATTAGTGACCGAAAATATTTTCATGTATCGTCCAAAATCATTTGGTGGCGGATATGAAACTTGGGGAATTCCAGAAGTTCAGAAAAAATTTGAAGTCGAAAGACCAGAACAAGTCATTGACTTTTTAGGAATGATGGGCGACTCTAGTGATAATATTCCAGGTTTACCTGGCGTTGGGGAAAAAACCGCTAAAAAATTCATCAAGCAATTTGGTAGCATGGAAGG
>JASBSE010000212.1 GCA_030149115.1 Winogradskyella sp.
AGAAAAGGACCAAGCGATAGCTGAGGTTGATAGTGACAAAGCAACATTAGAATTGCCAGCTGAAGCCAGTGGTACCATTACCTTAAAAGCTGAAGAAGGCGATGCTGTTGCTGTTGGGCAAGTTGTATGTTTAATAGATACGAGTGCAGAGAAGCCAGAAGGTAGTGAAAGTGCCGCTTCTGCAAAGGAAGAAAAGAAAGAAGAAGCTCCTAAAAAGGAAGAGGTCAAACCAGTTGCTACAGAATCTAAAACCTATGCAACAGGTACTCCAAGTCCTGCTGCTAAAAAGATAATAGAAGAAAGAGGACTAGATGCTAGTACAATAAGTGGAACAGGTAAAGATGGTCGTATTACTAAAGATGATGCTGTAAATGCAGTGCCATCTATGGGAACTCCAACAGGAGGAAACAGAGGAACATCTCGTAGCAAAATGTCTATGTTGCGTCGTAAAGTAGCAGAGCGTTTGGTTGAGGCTAAGAATACAACAGCTATGTTAACGACTTTTAATGAAATTAACATGACTCCAATTTTTGAATTGCGTAAACAATATAAAGAAGAGTTTAAGGCTAAGCACGGAGTAGGTCTTGGTTTTATGAGTTTCTTTACATTGGCTGTAGTAAGAGCTTTACAAGAATATCCAGCTGTGAATTCCATGATAGATGGAAAAGAAATGATTTCTTACGATTTTGTTGATGTTAGTATTGCTGTTTCTGGACCAAAAGGATTGATGGTACCAGTAATAAGAAATGCAGAAAACCTAACCTTTAGAGGTGTTGAGGCAGAAGTAAAACGTTTGGCGCTAAGAGCTCGAGATGGTCAAATTACAGTAGATGAAATGACAGGTGGTACGTTTACTATTTCTAATGGAGGTGTATTTGGTAGTATGTTATCTACACCAATTATAAACCCTCCGCAGAGTGGTATTCTTGGAATGCATAATATTATAGAAAGACCAATAGCTGTAGATGGAAAGGTTGAAATTCACCCAATGATGTATGTGGCATTATCTTATGACCATAGAATTATTGATGGTAAAGAATCTGTTGGTTTCTTAGTGGCAGTTAAAGAAGCTTTAGAAAATCCAACAGAATTATTAATGAATAATGATGTTAAAAAGGCTTTAGAATTATAAAAGTCATTATAAAAGTTTTATAAACTAAAAAAGCGCAATTACTTACTAATTGCGCTTTTTTTACTCCTATACTAAAATAGGTAACTAACTAAATTTAACTAAAAAAATTAACAGCTATGTTCGCTGAGATGACTATAGCAGAACTTACAATTAATAGAACCATAAATATTTTATCCCTTTTTGCAGTATTATCTTTCATTGTTTCCATAATGTTTAGTTTTTCAAAAAAAGCTCTGAACTTTTTGTTCTGCTCAGAGCTTTTGAGAATATAATCTGAGGCATTGATTAATAGCTCTGTAAAATTGCAATTAATTGTAAAGCAATACTATACGTAACCTTACGTATTTTTTAAAAAATTTTCAAAAAAAAGAGCCTTGGAAAACTCCAAGGCTCAAATAATCCCCTAAGAACTAATTAATAGCTCGTTATTAACCCTTAATTAATAACAGTGTAAATTTCTGAAATAAAATAATGTGATAATATACGTAACCTTACGTATTTTTCAAGAAATGTAGTTTTGGTTCTCTTTTGCCCAAATTAATAAGCTGTTAGGTGTTTTTTCTATGCCTAACTTCCTGATTGTATTGCTTTTGTGTTTTTCAACAGTCCTGGGAGATATGAATAAATCTTCGGCAATTTCCTTAGCGGTCTTATTTTCTACAATTAATTTTAAGATTTTGAGCTCCGTTTTTGTCAAATGATTTAATGCTTCAGGGCCATTATCAACTTCTATATACGCTAAAAGCTCAGGGCTAAAATATGGCTTGTCCTTAATAACTGAAGCAATACAGTTTTCAATTTCGTCTAATGCAAACTCTTTTAATACATAACCATAGACTCCTAAAGCTTTGGCTTCATTGTATATTTTCTCGTCTTTTTCAAAAGTAATAAGAACGATTTTTGTTTTAATATTCGACTTTTTACACTTTTCAGCAATTTGCAAACCTGTAAAAAAAGGCATTTTAATATCTAGAATAGCAATATCAGGTGTATGAGCTTTTATTAATGCTAAGGCTTCTTTGCCATTTTTTGCACTAGCTAGAACATTATAGTTTTTTTCGTGCAAAAAATCTTGAAGGCCTTTTAGCACCAAAGGATGGTCATCTGCTATTATAATGGTGGGATTCATTGAGCTATTAATCAACTAAGGGAGATAAATATAAAAAGAATCTTTTGGTTAGGAAATTTCTTTTAGCTTTAAGTAAAGGTATTTCTTCTCGTAATCGATTATCGCTTTTCCCTTCTTTAATATATCTGCACCAATAATGCCGTCCACAGGATCTGCATTATGATTAATAAGTCCAGTGTTAACGTGCGAAAGGTTAAAAAGAATCAGTGCAACTCTACTTTTTTTCCATTTTCCAATTTTTAAGTTGTTGGATTTAGAAATTTGAGTAGTCATGTTAGAAGCTCCAGCACCAACGGCTTTAATTTCAGAATCCTTTACTCTAAGGTTAAAGCGTTCTATGGCTTCAAAGCCAACACAGCTACTGGAAGCGCCAGTGTCTAAAATAAATCGTCCTTTAACTCCATTAATAGTAGCCTTAATTTCAAAATGATTAGTCTTGGTCAATTTGAGTTTTATCTTGGAGTAGCCTTTGTTTAGAAGAAAGTCTTTTAACGTTTCCATTTTAAAATTTTGTGTAAATATAACATACTAAACGTTTATTTTTGGCAAATGATTATTACTGATACACACACGCATTTATACAGCGAAGCTTTTGATGAAGATAGAGTAACCATGATACAGCGTGCTTTGGATGAAAATGTTTCACGCTTTTTTATTCCTGCAATAGACTCTACCTACACCGAAGCAATGCTTCAACTTGAAAAGGATTTTCCTGAGCATATTTTTTTAATGATGGGATTGCACCCTACACATGTAAAGGAAAATTTTAAAGATGAGTTAGCGCATGTAGAAGACATGTTGTCACAACGAAAATTTTATGCAGTTGGTGAAATAGGAATTGATTTATATTGGGATAAGACCACATTAGATATTCAGATTGAAGCATTCAAATATCAAATTAGTCTGGCAAAAAAATATAAGTTACCAATTGTCATTCACTGTAGAGAAGCATTTGATGAGATTTTTGAAGTTTTAGAACAAGAAAAATCAGACGATCTTTTTGGGATTTTTCACTGTTTTACTGGTACGCTAGAGCAAGCACATAAAGCTATATCGTATAATATGAAGTTAGGTATTGGAGGAGTAGTGACTTTTAAGAATGGAAAAATAGACCAGTTTATAAATGAAATCGATTTAAAACACATTGTTTTAGAGACAGATTCACCTTACTTAGCGCCAAAACCATATCGTGGTAAGCGTAATGAAAGTCTATATATTATTAAGGTATTAGAAAAATTATCCGAACTTTACGAAATGAGTGCCGAAGACATAGCGGCTATCACCACCGAAAATTCAAAACAAGTATTTGGTATTTAGTATGCAAAAGCCCAATATCCTATTAATATATACAGGCGGAACAATTGGTATGATAAAAGATGCCGATACAGGAGCATTAAGAGCTTTTGATTTTGATAGTATTTTAACGCGCATTCCAGAGATTCGTCTTTTAGATTGTAATATTGAAACCATTTCTTTTGAGGAGCCTATAGATTCTTCTAACATGAGCCCTAAATATTGGGCAGATATAGCTCAAATTATTGAGGTTAATTATCTTACTTTTGATGGTTTTGTAGTGTTGCATGGTAGTGATACTATGAGTTATTCAGCTTCCGCGTTAAGTTTCATGCTAGAGAATTTAACAAAGCCAGTCATTTTCACAGGGTCTCAATTACCAATAGGAGATTTAAGAACAGACGCTAAGGAGAATTTAATCACATCTATTCAGATGGCATCGTTACAGCAAGATGGGTTGCCTGTTATAAGAGAAGTAGGTCTTTATTTTGAATACAAATTATACAGAGGCAATAGAACAACTAAAATAAATGCCGAGCATTTTGAAGCATTTGAATCCTTCAATTATCCTAACTTGGCAGAATCTGGCGTACACCTAAATGTTAATAAGGAGTATTTATGCAGAGGAAAATCTTTAGATCAATTAGTAGTTCGTACAAACATGAATACCAATGTTGGTGTATTAAAACTATTTCCGGGTATCTCTAAGGTATTAGTTGAAACAATGTTAAATTGTGAAACACTTGAAGGATTAATATTGGAAACCTATGGAGCGGGTAATGCAACAACCGAAGATTGGTTTGTAGATTTATTAAAAAAAGCAATATCAAGAGGTCTCCATATTATTAATGTGTCACAATGTGCAGGAGGAAGTGTTAATATGGGACAGTATGAAACGAGTTCAAAATTAAAATCTATAGGAGTAATTTCTGGAAGAGATATAACTACAGAAGCAGCGATTACTAAATTAATGTACCTCCTGGGAGAGAAAATCGCTCACTCAGAATTCAAAAAGACATACGAAACGTCTTTACGTGGTGAAATGACCTAAAATTAACGATACAAATTTTAGTGTTTGAAGTTTTTTTTGTTATTTGGCACACCGTAATTATTGATAAAATTTAGAGAGAGGTGGCCGAGTGGTCGAAGGCGCACGCCTGGAAAGTGTGTATACTCCAAAAGGGTATCGAGGGTTCGAATCCCTTCCTCTCTGCTTAGATTTTACGCATTTGTTACATTATTTTTTTTATCTTTAACACTTTAACTAATAAAATTAAGAATTAAGAACAATGAAAAGATTATTTTCTATCCTTGCCATTACGTGTTTAATGGCTGTCGGAACTGTTAACGCTAATACTACAACATTAGCTACTACAACAGCAACTGTAACAAGTGTAACTCAAGAAGCTGAAGAGACATCAGAAGATTTGAGTTTCCATCAAGAATTAAAAAAGCGTTTTATTGAAGGTGGCCCAGGCTTTATGGGTATTGTATTATTATGTTTAATTCTTGGTCTAGCAATAGCTATTGAGAGAATTATCTTTTTAAACCTTTCAACTACAAACACTAAAAAATTAACCCAAAATGTAGAAGATGCATTAAACTCAGGTGGTATTGAAGCTGCAAAGGAAGTTTGTAGAAATACAAAAGGTCCTGTTGCTTCTATTTTCTATCAAGGTTTAGATCGTGCAGACGAGGATCTTGATGCTGCTGAAAAAGCTGTAGTTGCTTATGGTGGCGTACAGATGGGACAGTTAGAAAAGAACGTATCTTGGATTTCTTTATTTATAGCATTAGCACCAATGCTTGGTTTCATGGGTACTGTAATTGGTATGATTCAGGCCTTTGATAAAATTGAAGCAGCTGGTGACATGCAACCGTCTTTAGTTGCTGGTGGTATTAAAGTAGCACTTTTAACAACTGTATTTGGTCTTATTGTAGCTATTATTCTTCAAATTTTTTACAACTACATTATCGCTAAAATAGATAGTATTGTAAATGACATGGAAGATGCATCAATTACATTGATGGACTTATTAGTAAGACACAAAAAATAAAAAATTATTATGCACAAAATATTAAAAATAGTTGCCGCACTGTTGAGTTTAGCTGGGATTGTATTCTTGGTT
>JASBSE010000220.1 GCA_030149115.1 Winogradskyella sp.
GCTTTAAATTCTAAAGCATTTCCGGAAGGATCTTTAAAGAACATTGTAGCTTGCTCACCAACTTGTCCTTCAAAACGAATGTAAGGTTCTATGACGAATTTTATGTTTTTGCTTTTTAACATGTCAGCAAAACCATGAAAATCTTCCCAAGGTAAAACAACACCAAAATGTGGAACAGGTACATCTTTTCCATCAACGGAATTGGTATGGGTGTCTTCTTCAGTTTTTGGTTTGTAATGAATCACTAACTGATGACCAAAAAAGTTGTAATCGACCCAGTGATCACTGCTTCTACCTTCTTCAAAATTTAAAGTATTGGTATAAAAATCTCTGCATTCCGAAAGATTATGTACAGGTATTGCCAAATGAAAAGGAGATAACGCCATTGTAAACTAGTTTTTTGGGTTTCGTCTTCGGTTGTTGGGTTGAAACGTCTTTTTTGAATCGCTAATAAGCTCGCTTAACGTATCGAATTCTGTTTTTGTAAGCTCTCGGTATTTACCAATAGGCGTGTCGAGTTTTATATTCATAATTCGAATGCGCTTTAAGGTCAGAACTTCGTAATTGAGATATTCGCACATACGACGAATTTGACGATTCAATCCTTGAGTTAAAATGATACTGAAGGTGAATTTGTCTATCTTTTTAACAACACATTTTTTGGTACGTTGCTTAAGTTCTTCAATATAAATACCACCAGCCATTCGCTGAATAAAGGTTTGTGAAATCGGTTTGTCTACAGTAACGACATATTCTTTTTCATGATTATTACTTGCACGAAGTATCTTGTTCACGATATCACCATCATCGGTAAGAAGAATTAAGCCTTCACTTGGCTTATCTAAACGGCCAATAGGAAAAATTCGTTTTGGATAATTTATAAAGTCAATAATATTATCCTTTTCAACTCTTGTATCTGTAGTACAAACAATCCCAACAGGTTTGTTAAAGGCTAGATAAACAAAATCTTTTTTGCGCTCACCTATAATTTCTCCATCAACTTTGACAACATCGTCTAGTGCAACTTTGGTTCCCATTTCAGGAACAACATCGTTAATCGTAACTCGACCAGCATCAATAAGCCGATCAGCTTCGCGACGTGAGCAATATCCAGCTTCGCTTAGGTATTTGTTAAGGCGTTTTAGTTCTTTTGACATATTGCAAAAGTACTACAAAGAAATCTATTTGAAATACTTAAGATTTAGGTAAAAATAGGGTAGCGTTTTCAAACTGAACATCGTCAAGATGTCCCATTTTCTTTTCATCTTTTGTAATAAGATGCATGTGCAGAAAGGAATCGTGATGAGTGAAAACACCTTGATGTTTATTAGAGTAGAAGCCAATGATATCTACAGCTTCATTATCTAACATATAATTTATCTGACCTTGATGCGCTTCTTTGGGAGAAGACACTTTTGTGCCTTTAGGTAAATTTTGAATATGGATTTCAGCGGAATTCACTGTTCCACTGAGTTTAAAAACAAAAGGTGCGTCAGAATTTTTGCTTTTGGAAGTAATAAAAGTTTCTAGATCACTAATACTCTTAATGGTTTTGGGTAGCATCATAGTTTCCCAATCGGTAGAATTAGCATAAACAAAAAATGGTGCACTGGTTTTGGCGTTCTTTGCTACAATCATCGTGGAATCACTAAGTACTTTGGAAGTGTAAGCTGTACCATTATTAATAAGGATTTCTCCTGTTAAAAACGACTCAGGACCCAAACCGTAAAGTCCTTTTTTGTTAGAAATCGTATCCAATGAAATCTTACCATCAAGTTCTCCTTTCCACATTACGTCTTTCATAGCTCCAACAATCTTTACTTCATTTTTAGAAGTTGAAGTTTCAGAGTTTTTCTTGTCAGAATTGCAACTGAAAATTATAGCTGTAAGAACTATGACAAATAGATTTTTGTATTTCATCAGATTTAAATAATTATCGGTTAATAAAATCAATAATCTTTGGTGTTAGAGATTTATCTTTAAGTCCATGACCAAATCCCGAGGTTGTAATAAGTTCTGCGTTTTTATAACGATTAGCAAAGAGTTGCCCATCTTCATAAGGAATAATTTTATCCTTTTTATCATGTATTATTAAGCCTTCAGCTTCAATAGTTTTTGTAAAGTTTGCGGCAGAGAAATAATCTACAGGTTTACCAAAGCGTTCAATAACGATATTATCTAAGCCATTAGAAATTCGTTTGTTATAACCCATCATAGATTTGTATCTAGAAAATACACCAGTAAAATGAGCAGGTGCACCAAGTAAAACCAATTTTTTAACTGAGGGTAATTGGTGGTTGTGCATAAAGAATACAGTTGCCATACCACCTACTGAGTGTCCGATAATAGCTTCAGGCTGATGTTTTTGAGCAACCACATTTATGTATTCTGAATATAAAACGGCATTAAATTGTCTACCCTCTGAGCGGCCATGTGCAGGCCCATCTAGAGCAATAATATTATAATCTTGAGCTTTTAAATCCTCTAGAATATAACTCCACCTTGAGGTATTACTTTCCCAACCATGTGCCAGTAAAATAGTCTTTCTTTTCCCGTTCCAACGATAAGTTGCAATATCTTGTCCTTTAAGTGATAATTCTTCAAATAAAGCAGAATCAATTATTTTTTCTTGTTCTTCCGTGTAGCGACCCTTACGTGGAGAAGCAAATAAACTCAAAGCCTTTTTTGAGGCATATTTTGAAGATATTAAACTCGTTGCATTAAGAGCACTACCAATAGATTTTATAACAAAACTACTCATGCTATTCTTTTTCTCGGTTTACGGCTTCCATTGAAAATGCAGGGAGACAAATAGCAATATATTCACAAGGTTCTGTAAAAGGATTAGAATATTGAAGTCTGGTGTTCTTTTCAACCTTAATAGATTGTCCGGCTTCTAAAACTATTGTTTCACCTTCTATGATAAACTGTTTTTTACCTTTAATTATAAAGGTGTATTCATCAAATTCAGGTGTTTGAAAGGGTTCACTCCAGCCAGAAGGTGCAACCATATGCGCAATGCTAATTTTGGAGTTACCATCAGAAGCTTTTCCAAAATGTTCTTTAATGATTTTACCATCATCGGTTGGGACAACAAATGGTGAGTTTTGGATTGTATATTTTTTTTTCATCTAAGCCTATTGAGTTTTACCAATGAATCATAAAATACTTAATTTTTGCTTTCTCTGGTATTTGTATAGGATCGATTGTAGTATCCATATCGAATCTTAAACTGCTGGGTAATTCCTTTTTGTCAATAGTAAAAGAAGCATTAATTTCATTAACAGAAACTACAACTGTATTGATAAGATTATCAATTTTTGAAATCTTATAATTATCCTTAATATCCTTGAAGGTACTTAGAAATGAAATGTTCTTTTTTGTTTTATAACGTTCATCATTAATGCGTACACTAGAAATTACAGAGGTGGAGTCTAGGACTTCTTTAGGGTATAAGTCTAAAAGCTTTTTACCACTTTTATCAAATATTTCAATAATGTTTACTGAACCAGCAAATTCATCACCAGAAACATATCTTACTATTGAATCATTTTTAAAAATGGTGTCTAATTCTCTCACGGTTGTAGAGTCTGTTAATAATCCTATGTTGTGCTTTTTCACCAAAAAAGGATCAACAGGTTTATCAGTTGAGCAACTTGTTATAAAAACTGATGCAAGTATAATTGCAAAAAAGATGTTTTTCATATTTAAGATTTAGGGTTTGTTATTTTAGCATTTTGGTTAATATTCCCAATACGCTTCTTATTACAGTTGGACTAGATAGTACTTTTACTATTGGGTTTTGTCGTGTACTTCGTCTACTAGAGGTGCTACGTTTTTTGCTTTCGGCTTTTTTAAGCGCTTCTTTTTCTTCTTCAGCTTTTCTTTTGGCTTCTTCAGCTTCGGCAAGTTCAATTTTTTTGTTCAGCATTTCATAAGCACTTTCTCTATCAATCTCTTGATTGTATTTTCGTGCTAATTTTGATTGACCAAGTAAATTACTAAGTTCACTTTCTGTTAAGATATCCATGCGGCTCATAGGTGCACGCATCATGGTTGCCGCTAGTGGAGTAGGCTTTCCTTTTTCATCCAAAGCCGAAACTAAAGCTTCACCTATTCCTAAAGAAGTTAGTACTTCTGCAGTATCATAATATTCTGTGTCTGGATAGTTCTGAGCAGTAAGTTTTATAGCTTTTCTGTCTTTTGCAGTAAAAGCTCGTAAAGCATGTTGAACTTTTAGTCCTAATTGTCCAAGTACAGCTTCAGGAACATCAGTAGGGTTTTGAGTTACAAAGTATAAACCAACACCTTTACTTCTTATAAGCTTAACAATACTCTCAATTTGATTTAATAAAGCATCAGAAGCTTCATTAAAAATCAAATGTGCTTCGTCAATGAACATTACAAGTTCTGGTCTGCCACTATCTCCTTGTTCAGGGAACGTAGAGTAAATCTCAGCCAAAAGACTCAACATAAAAGTTGAAAACAACTTTGGTTTGTCTTGAATGTCAGTAAGTCTGATAATGTTGATGTAACCACGACCATTTTCGTCAATACGAAGTAGATCTTGGGTATCAAAAGAGGTTTCTCCAAAGAATAAGTCACCACCTTGTTGTTCAATTTCAATAATTTTTCTTAGGATAGCTCCTGTTGAAGCCGTTGAGATTCTACCGTAAGCGTCTTGAAATTCATCTTTGCCTTCATTGGTGGCATACTGCAATATCTTTTTGAAATCTTTAAGGTCTAGAAGTGGTAATTTGTTATCATCACAATATTTAAAAATCACTGAAATAATACCAGCTTGAGTCTCTGTAACGTCTAATATTCTCGAAATAAGAACTGGTCCAAACTCACTAATAGTAGCTCTTAACCTAACACCATCTTGTTCAGACAACGTTAAAACTTCAACTGGAAAAGATTTAGCATCAAAAGGCAGTCCAATTTTTTCCATGCGCTCATCAATTTTAGCATGGCCAGGACTAGGTTTTGCCAATCCACTTAAATCTCCTTTGATGTCCATTAGTAAAACTGGGATACCTTTTTCAGACAGATTTTCTGCCAAAACCTGTAGCGTTTTTGTTTTTCCGGTACCAGTAGCACCTGCAATAAGACCATGACGGTTCATGGTTTTTAAAGGCACATTTACAAAGGCATTTGTTTTAGTTTCTCCATCTAACATTGCAGCACCTAAGGTGATGAAATCTCCTTTAAATGTATTGCCAGTATTAATGTCGCTTATGAATTTTTCAGAATTACTCATTGATCAGAAAATTTGCATAAAAATAGTGTAATTTTAATCAAGTTTAAAATAGAATTCGTCTCTTGAGTACTAACATAATTGCTACTTTAGTATTGCCAACAGAAGAATACTGAAGACTTATTGATATATTTGCCAACTATGACGAGAAGAGAACGACAAGAATTAATAGATAAAGGATATTTGTTGCCTTTAATGGAAGAGTTTTATACCATTCAAGGTGAAGGTTTTCATAAAGGTACTGCAGCTTATTTTGTGCGAATTGGTGGTTGCGATGTTGGTTGTCATTGGTGCGATGTAAAAGAAAGTTGGTTAGCCGAGTTACATCCTCCTACTGAGACAGAAAAGATTGTTGCCAATGCTGTAAAGTATAGTAACACCATCGTAGTTACAGGTGGAGAACCACTAACTTGGGATATGGGACCATTAACAGAGCAACTAAAAGCAAAAGGCGTACAAACACATATTGAAACCTCAGGTGCTTACAAACTATCTGGTATTTGGGATTGGATTTGTTTGTCTCCAAAGAAGATAAAATTGCCAACCGAAGAAATCTACGGAAAAGCTCACGAATTAAAATGTATTATCTACAATAAGGATGATTTTAAATTTGCTGAGGAGCAGGCCGCTAAGGTAACTAAGGATTGCATTTTGTATTTACAACCAGAATGGAGTAAAAGAGAAAAGATGATGCCGCAGATTGTAGATTACGTTATGGCAAATCCAAAATGGAAAGTCTCATTGCAAACACATAAGTATTTGAATATACCCTAAACAAAAAACACCTTGAGAATTCAAGGTGTTTTTTGTTTTAAACGGTAGGTATTCATTAAGATTTTGAAAAAGGAACAGCGACTCTTACAGTTCCCCAACCTAAATGCATGTCAACACCACTATCAGATTCTTCAAAGGCTATGGAAAAAGCTTCCAGAGATTCCTCACCTTCGGTAGTTGGTACAGTTATTCTAGCTACATCATTTTCTTCATTATAAAAATAACTTCCCCAAACATTTAGGTCTGTGTTTACAATGATGGTCCATTCTTTTTCTCCAGGAATAGCATATATAGTGTACGTCCCTTTTTTAACATCTTTTCCGTTCAGTTTCATATCAGCATAAACATGGAGTTCTGCTGCTTCATTAGCACCTAATCTCCAGACTTTTCCTGGTTTTGCTAAATCATAAACTTTTCTATCCTTTAATTGCGGTCTGCTGTAAACGATTTTAATTAGTTTATCAGATTCCTTATAACTGCTAGGGTAAGAGGCTGCGTCCATCGGACTTTTATCTAAATCAGAAAATTTTTGAGCTTCA
>JASBSE010000221.1 GCA_030149115.1 Winogradskyella sp.
GTAAAAATACTAAAAACCTTAAGAAGTAGAAGTATTTGTACCTTTAACAAAAAATTAGTGCCGTGATTTTTTATGGCACGGTTTTTTCTTCTATTTTAGTGAAAATAATCATTACCTACTTGTGTAATTAGAAAAATTAGAAAGATGAGAGGGAATTATAAATTTTTATTGTTAGCATTCTTAATTGCTTTTGCTTCATGTAGCTTTACGAGTAAGAAGTTTGATGATAATCCAGATAAGGATAAACTGCTTATTCAGTTAATCACATATGTTTTAGATAATGGACATTTTAATCCACAGGACTTAAATGATAGCTTCTCTGAAAACGTTTTTGAAGATTATCTCAATCAATTAGACCCATTTAAGCGTTATTTTTACGAGTCGGATATAAAAGAATTTGAAGCTTTTAAAACGCAATTAGATGATCAGATTAAAGACTATGACGTTGCTTTTTTCAATTTAACACATGAGCGTTTGTTAAAAAGAATTGGAGAGTCTAAAGCTATTTATGCTGAGATTTTAGAAAAACCGTTCGACTTTACTAAAGATGAAAGCTATACAGCTGATTACGAAACCTTAGAATACGTAAAAAATAAGCGCGAAATGAAGGAGCGTTGGAGACAACAACTTAAGTTTTCAACTATTGCTAATTACGATGATGCTATTTCGCAACGTAATTCAGATATGGAAGCAAATACACTTCCAGAAAGTGTTTTTTCTGCTCAAAATGAAAAATCTTCTAAAGACGAAAAGAAATCTTTAGCTGAACTTGAAAAGGAAGCAAGAGAAGCAACAAAACGTTCTTTAGATGAGCTTTATGACTTTATTGATGATAGGCAACGTAAAGATTGGTTTGCGGTATACATTAATGCCATAGTTGAAGAATTTGATCCGCATACGTTCTATTTTGCACCAGAAGATAAAGACCGATTTGATGTGGCTATGTCTGGTAATTTTGAAGGTATAGGTGCGAGACTACAAAAGAAAATGGATGCCATCATGGTGAACGAAATTATAAGTGGTGGTCCTGCTTGGAGAGCTAATGAACTAGAGGTTGGTGATCAAATTTTAAAAGTGCGACAATCAGATGAAGAAAAGCCAGTTAATGTTGTTGGGATGCGTTTAGATGATGCCATTAAGTTGATAAAAGGCCCAAAAGGAACAACTGTGGTTTTAACTCTAAAAAAAGTAGATGGTACAATTGAAGATATCTCAATTACCAGAGACATTGTTGAGTTAGAAGAAACGTATGCGAAATCTTCAACTGTAATAAAAGATGATAAGAAATTTGGTGTGATTAATCTTCCAAAGTTTTATGTAGATTTTGAAAATTACAACAAACGCAATGCGGCTTCAGATATCAAACAAGAAATCATAAGATTAAAACAAGAAGGTGTAGAAGGTTTAGTCCTAGATTTAAGAAATAATGGAGGTGGATCGTTGCAAACAGTAGTGGATATCGCTGGTTTGTTTATAGAAGAAGGTCCTGTTGTCCAAGTGAAAGAAGCAGGGCAACCAAAAGAAGTATTAAAAGATAGGGATAAATCTATAGTTTGGGATGGGCCTTTAGTAATATTAGTAAATGAATTGTCAGCATCTGCTTCAGAAATTTTAGCTGCTGCGATGCAAGATTATAAGCGAGCTATAGTTATTGGAAGCAAGCAAACTTACGGAAAGGGAACGGTTCAAAATGTTTTAGATTTAAACAGATTGGTTCGAAATAATTCTAATGGAGATTTAGGTGCCTTAAAATTTACAACTCAGAAGTTTTATAGAGTTAATGGTGGTTCTACGCAATTAGAAGGCGTTAAGAGTGATGTTGTTGTGCCAGACAGATATAGCTATATTGACATAGGAGAAAAGGATCAGGAAAACCCATTGCCTTGGGATAAGATTGATGCGGTAGATTATGAAGTTTGGGGTAATTATTTTGATTACGATACAACTATCGAAAAAAGCAAAGCTAGAATGGCGGCTAATGAACAGTTGAAACTAATTGATGATAATGCTAAATGGGTAAAGAAAATAAGAGATCGTGAGAGCTATTCGTTAAATTATGAGAATTACAAAAAAGAAATGGAGCTTAATGAGGAAGAAGCAAAGCGATTTGAAAAACTATCTGAGTACAAAACCAATTTAACCTTTAGTTCCTTGCCTTATGAGGTTGAATTGATGGACGAGGATTCAATACTTAAAGAAAAACGTGATCGTTGGCATAAAAGTTTGGCTAAGGATGTTTATATAGAGGAAGCTTTAAATGTTTTACACGATTTAAAAATGACCTATGCTATAAAAAATAAAGTAGCTGAGGTAAAGAATTAAAATATTGATGGGAAACCAAAGCAATTCTCTCACAAGATTAGCGCTTCAAAA
>JASBSE010000223.1 GCA_030149115.1 Winogradskyella sp.
CGATCTACTAAATAAATAGATGTAGCACGTTCGTAAGCTTCATCATCTAAAACTGTTCCTGGTTGCACATAGTGCGATACATCTGCAATATGGATTCCTATCTCATATAAGCCGTTTTCTAAAACTTTAAAGGATAATGCATCATCAAAATCTTTTGCGTCCTTAGGGTCTATCGTAAAGGTTAAATCCTTACGCATATCTCTGCGCTTAGCTATTTCATCATCTGTGATAGATATATCTAAATCATTAGCAAATTTTTCTACTTCGTAAGGAAACTCATGTGGTAAACCATACTCTGCTAAAATGGCATGTATTTCCGTATTATGTTCTCCTGGTTTTCCTAAAACTTCTAAAACTTTACCGTAAGGTGAATCAGCTCTTTCTGGCCAATCTGTAAGTGCTACCAATACTTTATCACCATCTTCAGCTTTCTTAGTTTTATTAATTGGCACAAAAATGTCTTTGTACATTTTACTGCTATCTGCAACTACAAAAGCAAAGTTTCTGTTTTGTTGAATTTGAATGGTACCAACATATTCGGTTTTAGCGCGCTTAAGGATATTGGTTATTTCACCTTCAATTTTACCACGCTTTCTGCGTTTATATGCATAGAATTCTACTTCATCACCATCTAAGGCTTTGTTAATATTATTAGATGCTATAAAGACATCTTCTTCAAAATCGTCTGAAATAATATAACCGTTTCCTTTTGAGGCTAAATCTAAAATACCTGTATGATACTCAGCTGTAACAACTGCTTTAAATTTACCACGATCTACTTGTTCTATTTCTTGTTTAGCAGCAAGTTTTGCCAAAGTTTTTATAATCTGGTTACGGCTACTAGCGTCGTTAACACCAATAATAGCCGCTATTTGTTTATAATTAAACGATTTGTTTCGTTCTTTTTTTAGAATACTTAGAATTGTATTTGTAAGGTTAGAAATCTTGTTTTTACCGGATTTCTTTTTTCTTTTTCTTGTCATTTAATTTTGTAATCATATTCATTTCCTAAAAGTGTTAGGAATTCTTCATTTAAAACTTAATAAAGGTGGAAGTGAAGTTATTAAGTTTATTACAAAGCTACACTATAAAAATTTAAAAGTGTTTAGATAAGGTTAAATAAATAAAAAAGCACTGCAAAATTGCAGTGCTCTATTAAATATAATATTGTCTAAGTTATTCGATAATTAACTTCTTTGTTTGTTTTCCTGATTCAGTTTCAACTTCAACTACATAAAGACCTGATGATAACTTAGAAGTGTCAATAATTCTTTCTTTTAAGGATAATACTAACTTACCACGATTATCATAAATATTTACATTGTTTAGAGATGAAGGATGTTCTAATTGAATTGTGAATTGATCTTTGGTTGGGTTGGGGTAAATACTAAAGTTTAATTCTTTTTGATCTTCTATTGATAATAAAGTACTTAAATCGTAAACTCGTACATGACCAGAAAACATTCCATTTCCACTATTAGAGGGAGCACCTATAGCTACAATACTGCCATCCGAAGATAAACTCAAAGAAGAACCTGATTTATCATCTGAAGCCTCACCTTCTATATCAATACCTACTTGTGTCCATACACCAGTTTCGTTTCTGTAAATTCTTACATGACCCGAATCTGTTCCGTTTCCATCATTAAATGGAGCACCAATAGCTACAATACTACCATCTGAAGATAAACTTAATGAATAACCTAAGAAGTTTGCGGTTGTTTCCCCTTCTATATCCTGACCAATTTGTGTCCAGACACCACCAACATTCTCATATACCCTTACATGACCTGAATCTGTTCCGTTTCCATCATTTTGCTGTGCTCCAATAGCAATAATATTACCGTCTGAAGATATGCTTAGTGAGCGACCAAAGAAATCATTAGATGCTTCTCCATCAATATCTTGACCTATTTGTGTCCAGACACCACCAACATTTTCATATACCCTTACATGACCCGAATTAGCACCATTTATACCATCATTAAAAATAGTACCTATAGCTATAATGTTTCCATCTGAAGATAAATCTAATGAGTAACCAAACCAATCAAACATAGCCTCACCGTCAATATCCTGACCAATTTGTGTCCAGACACCACCAACATTCTCATATACCCTTACATGACCTGAATTATCAGCAAATCCATCATTTCTAACAGCACCAATAGCCACTATATTACCATTAGAGGATAAACTTACTGACCAACCAGATCGATCATCAGTTGCTTCTCCATCAATATCTTGACCTATTTGTGTCCAGACACCTGCTATATTTTCATACACTCTTACATGACCCGAATCTGTTCCATTTCCATCATTATAAATAGCACCAATAGCTACAATACTACCATCTGAAGATAAACTTACTGACCAACCTGACCAATCATTTCCATTTTCCCCATTAATATTCTGACCTACTTGTGTCCAGACACCTGCTATATTTCTATATATACTTGTAAAACCAGTACTGCGACCAATTGCTCCAATAGCTAGAAACTCACCATTTGAAGATAGACTTACAGAATGTCCGAATTCATCACCAGGAAATTGACCATCTATATCCTGATCAATTTGAACTTGGCTAAAGTTGATAAAAGGCATTAAAAAGAATACAAGTAATATTTTCTTCATATATAGTTAATTTTTAAAGATTTATCCTACAATAATAAAATATAAAATAGTTCTAGTATAATTTTTAAGGTTAAATAAATGAAAATTCACTTATTCACATTTATATATACTATTATCATTTTTCTTTTAAAATTTAAAAAAATAAATAATGGTTATTATAGGGTGTTAATTACTAGTATAACTTTTTTAAATTTTATTTTGATAAGTTGAAGTTTACACTTTATTACGGTTTAGTTAACATTAAATTTACATGTAACCTATTGATTTTTAAGAAAAGTAAAATTATTGTAAACAAGTGTTAATAACTCATGTTAATAGAAATAGCTCATATTTTATTTTCAAAACACTGTTAATTTCGTCTGTTAGGAGTATGAATAACTTCCTCGAAAAAAGTGATTATTAAATTTTGATTTTAGAATTCAATTCTTGTTTGAAAAAATTCTGTAACAATCCTAATTTTTATTTTCAAAACTTGTGAACACTTATTAACAAGTAATGAGAAATTGTATTAACCAGATTTTATTATTCGTAATTTTGCAGAGCAAAACAAACACTTATTAACATGACAATTTCTATCGGTAACGATCACGCAGGACCAGAGTATAAACAAGCTATAATACAACACCTTGAAAGTAAAGGGCATACCATTACTAATTACGGTACAGACACAACTGATAGTGCAGACTATCCAGACTTTGTGCATCCTGTTGCAAAAGATGTTAATGATGGAAAAGTAGATTTTGGAATCTTAATTTGTGGTACTGCTAATGGTGTAGCTATGACGGCTAATAAATACCAAAATGTTAGAGCTGGTGTTTGTTGGATGGGTGAAATAACTGAGTTAACACGTCAGCATAATGATGCTAATATTATTTGTATTCCTGCACGTTATACGTCTATTCCACAAGCTATTAAAATGGTAGACATTTTTCTTAATACTGAGTTTGAAGGAGGCCGTCATAAAAGACGTATTGATAAAATTCCTTTATCTTGTTAACACCAACTTTTATTTTGGTTTAACATGAGTCATTCACACTCACATAATCACTCTGATTTAAAAGGTAAAAAGCTCTTAATAACAATAGTACTAAACATAGTTATTACAGTAGCCCAGGTTATTGGTGGTTTGGTATCTGGAAGCTTATCTTTATTAAGTGATGCTCTTCATAATTTTAGTGATGTAATTTCGCTAATAGTAAGCTATGTTGCTGCAAAATTATCGCAACAAAAAGCTTCTATTAACCGAACTTTTGGTTATAAACGTGCCGAAATATTAGCAGCTTTTATTAATGCTTCAACTTTAGTAATTATAGCTATTATTTTAATAAAAGAAGCTATAGAGCGTTTTCAAAATCCTTATGAAATCAACTCTAATTTAGTAATTTGGTTATCGTTAGTAGCTATTATAGCTAACGGACTTAGTGTGTTATTATTAAGAAAAGAATCTTCAAATAATATTAACATGCGTTCTGCATATTTGCACTTATTAACAGATATGTTAGCAAGTGTTGCTGTATTAATTGGTGGTTTATTAATGAAGTATTACCAATTGTTTTGGGTAGATAGTTTACTAACATTGTTAATAGCACTTTACTTAATTTATGTTGGCTATGATTTACTAAAAACATCCACTAAGATGTTAATGCTATTTACTCCAGAGCATATCAATATAAAAGACGTTGTACGCACTGTTAATAAGTTACCAAAGGTTAATAAACTGCACCATGTACATATTTGGAATCTTAGCGATCATGAGCTACATCTCGAAGCGCATTTAGACCTTAAAGAAGACATTAGTACAACAGAATTTAATGAATTGTTATTACAGATTGAAGCACTTTTACATGAGGAGTTTGATATTAACCATGTTACTATTCAACCAGAATATAATAAGGAAGATCCTAAAGAAGTAATTGTACAAGACTAATGCTAGATATACAAACAAAAACATTTAATCAACTCAAGACAAAAGAGCTTTATGATTTACTTCAATTACGTTCTGAAGTTTTTGTAGTAGAACAAGATTGTGTATACCAAGATATTGATGGTAAAGATCAAAAAGCGTTACATATTTTAGGTTACAAAGAAGATAAATTAGTGGCTTACACACGTATATTTCAACAAGGTGATTACTTTGAGGAAGCCAGTATTGGTAGGGTAGTAGTAAAGGAAAATCAACGTCAGTTTGGTTATGGTTATAATATTATGAATGCTTCGATAGAAGCTATTGAAAAGTATTTTAAAACTTTAGAAATTAGGATTTCTGCTCAAACTTATCTGAAGAAATTTTATAATAATCTAGGATTTAAAGAAGTAGGTGAGGAGTACTTAGAAGATGGCATACCGCATATAAATATGCTAAAATCTTAATTAGAAGACTTTTTTATAATACGCGTTACAACGATTTCTACACGTCTGTCTAACTCTGGTTCACCACCAAGCGGAAATTTACGTCTTTGCCCAACAAACTTCATTCTGTAGCGTTTAACACCTTTATCTGCTAAATAATCATAAACTGTTTTTGCTCTGGCTAATGAGAGATTACGTTTTTTAGTTTTTCGGTCTATAGCATCACGAGCACCTTGGGTACAACAAACGTGGCCTTCTATATTAAAATAAATATCTGTACGCTCTACCAGTATTTTTGCAATCTCATCGAGCTTAGCTTTAGATTCTTTAGTAAGATAACTATAGCCTGTACGAAATAAGATGTTTTCTAATTGAATTTTATCTCCTTCCTTTAGTTCTCCACGTAATAAATCCTCTGTTGTTTCTTTTTTAGGTACTTCTACTATCTTTTCTCTAGGTGGATCGTAGGGTTGAACTATGATTTCAACTTTTCTATTAAGACCACGAATTTTATAGAGATCGTTATCGTTAATAACATTAAGTAAAATTTTACCTTTACCATCTACATTAGTAATTACAGACTCATCAAATTCATTATTAGAAAAAACTTCTTTTATAGCGTCTGCACGTTGCTGAGATAAAACCAAGTTATAAGAATCGCTACCTCTATCATCACAAAAACCATAAATAGATATTTTTTGAATATCCATGTTTTCTATTTCGGATAGAAATAAAAGGAGTCGGCTTTCTTCTGTTTCAGGAATTTCGTATTCGTCGGTTAAAAAATAGACCTGATGCTTTAATTCTTTTTGAGCTAAAGCAAACTGAAAACTTAGGCATATGACAATGAGTAGGGACTTCATTTTTATTAAATTTTCTAACATTTTGAAAATTTACTCAACATTAAATATATGCAATTTTTTGTTATTATCTTATTTTACTAATAGTTAGATACTTACAAATTACTTCAAAATACTAGCATATTGTCCTGGGTTATTAAGTATACTAATTGCTTTCTTAATCTCTGGATTATTTGCTGTGTAATATGTATATAAACCTTCGCTATAAAAGAAACGTTTTATAATCTCATCAGTTAATAACGACTTTAATTGTACTTTATTACCATCTATAGCATTAGACTTGTAAGCTTGTAAAGTTTCTGACAGACGTTTGTATTCAGAACTTATAACCCCTTGTAATTCTTCTTCTTTAGCTACAATCATAGCATCATTTAAGGCTTTTTCTGTTTTAGTTTCAAAATTAAAACCAGAGGATTTTAAATAATTTTTAAACGCTTTAAAATCACTATCAGATAATTCAAACTCTTTTAAATTTTCAACGGAATTATTGTAATAATAATCTGTTGAAAAATTAAACACTAAGTTTTCGTTTAAGATGGCTTTTGTTATTGGTGTTTGTTTAGCGAATTCTACTTCAACATCTGGCTGTACACCACCACCATCGTAAACTGGTCTTCCATTTCTGGTTTTAAATTCATTGTAGTTTTCTTTTTTTACACGAGTAGCTTTACCGTTTTCATCTCTATTCCAATAATCTAAGGCTTGTATACAACGACCAGAAGGTGTATAATAACGTGATATTGTAATTTTCATTTGTGTACCATAGGTTAATGGTTTTGGGCGCTGTACTAAACCTTTACCAAAGCTACGCGTACCAACTACAACAGCTCTATCCATATCTTGTAAAGCACCAGAAACAATTTCACTAGCTGAGGCACTATGACCATCTATTAGCACTACCAAAGGTATTTCTGTATCTACGGCATCACGCTTTGTGTAATATGTTTTATTGTACTTTTTAACTTTAGATTTGGTGGTTACCACTAATTGATTTTTTGGTACAAAGATGTTTGTAACATTAACAGCTTCACTTAATAATCCACCAGGATTTCCTCTTAAATCTAATATAAGTTGTTTAGCTCCTTGATTTTTTAAAGCTCTAAGCGCTCCTAAGGTTTCAGAAGACGCTTTGTTATTAAATTTTCTCAGTACAATATAACCTGTTTTATCATTTATCATTGAGTAATGTGGTACTGCTTTAATCTCTAAGGACTCTCTAATAATTTTTACAGTATTAGTTTTTCCTTGTCTTTTATATGTCACATTAACTTCAGTACCTGCAGCTCCTTGAAGTAAATTTGCAGCATCTTCTTTAAAGTCTGAAACCACAACATTATCTACCTTTATAATTTCGTCTCCAGCCTTTAAACCAGCTTTATCTGCAGCATAATCTTTATAAGGCTCTACAATGACCAGTTTGTCTTTTAGCGTTAAAACTTTAGCACCGATACCTGTATAATCACCTGCATTATTAATTCTAGAAGCTTCTACATCTTGTTCATTATAAAATTGTGTATAAGGATCTAGATCATCTAACATACTTTTTATTGCCGTATCCATTAAATCACCAGGATTGGTTTCGTCTACATAGTTCATGTTTAATTCTTTAAACATGGTAGTAAAAATTTCTATCTGTTTTGCTATTTCAAAAAAGTCATTTCTAAAAGCGGAGGTGGTGAGAAATATAACTGCTGCAATTACTGGCAGTACTATTCTTTTATGTAGGATTTTCTTCATTTTTATTAGTTTTATTTAAGAACTTCTCAAATAACAATTTCATCTTGCTATCAATTGCATCAAAAGATGTTCCATCCTTACTAAGATACAATATC